>JBPCWF010000211.1:0-3169 GCA_051009775.1 Hyphomicrobiales bacterium
AGTATGTTGCATCGGCGCCGAACCTTGAGGCCGCCCTCATCCGTGGCCGTGATTGCATCGAACTCCACGAAAGCTACTCCAAAGTCGGTGTCGAACACTTCGGACACGGCGTCAGGTTCTCTTATCGGTGCAACGAACAGGGCAATGTCGGCTGGCGGTACCATGCGGACATGGTCCTTTGTGTATTGGTCGACGTGGTTCGGTGCTTCCTTGGCCCGGCATGGGTGCCCACATACATAGAAGTCAGCTATCGCCGCGATCGAGCGGGTTCGGATCTCGAAGACCATTTCGGTGTGCCGGTGCTGTTCGACCGTCCGGATGCTGCGATCGTCTTCAGCCCGGATCTACTTGATGCGCCGTTGCTGCACAAACCGTGCTCGCCGCATGTCGTGACGCGGGCGGACGTCGTGCGGCAGAACTCCAGGCCGCCACACGGTTTCGTGGGGTCAACCGAGGAGGTTGTCCGCCAGCGCCTGCTGGCCGGGCAGACCGATCTGGACGGCGCGGCGGCAAAACTCGGCATCGGCCCGCGAACGCTTCAACGGCGGTTGAGCGACGAGGGCACCTCCTACAACGGCCTTCTGGCGAGGTGCCTCAGGCTCCGCGCCGCCGAACTGGTCGCCGAAGACGCGCTGACCATGGGTCAGGTTTCCGACGCGTTGGGCTTTGCTTCGCAAACGCATTTCGCCCGGGCGTTCAAACGCGTGACCGGAATAACGCCGGGCGCATACAGAAAATTTCTCCACGGCAGCGCATGACGTTGAAGTTGTCTCATTCCAACCGGCAAAGGATCCGAGATGTGACCAATTCACGACAAAGTTGATTTCACGACGTGACCAAGTTCTGCTTGTCCTTAATAGTTTTGAAACTTGGGCGCACTTGAATAGATGCGGCAATTCGTCTGCCGAGCGCACTGAGACGACCGGACGGGATCGGTTCCGAAGCGCAAGGCATAACCATGCTGGAGAGAGGACGCATGGCGACGACTTTGCGATGTGCTCGGCACGCTACCGGGCCTGACAAACAATTGAGTTGCACATGGGCGCCCGCGGAAGCGCGCTGTGCAAGGGGGGCCGACATTTGTCGGCCAGGAGCGTTCCAGCCCGTTGCGAGGCTGACGCCCACTGTTTTTCACACTCCGGCTGAACCCAATCCCGACGGTCTGCGACCGTCCGGAGTAACGGGGGCAGTCTATGTCAGTACATGCGTATACCAGAGCAAACGTGCTCGGAGCATTGCCGGAACTGGTCAGCCAATCGGCGGGACCGGAGGCGGTCGGACAGATATTCCGGGATCAGCAAGTGCCGCTTGCGCTTCTCGACCGGCCGTCCACACCTATGCTGCATCGTGATTTCATTGGCCTACATGCGCGCGCGTCGCGGGTCGCGGGAGAACGCTGCCTGGGGCTGCGGAGCGGCGACGCCCTCGGCATCGGCGGCCTCGGTTACTTCGGCCGGTATGTCGGCTCGGCGCCCGACCTGGAACGGGCTCTGGTCCGAGCCCGCGAGACGCTTCAGTTTCACGAGAGTTTCTCCACCATCTCGGTCCGGCGCGACGGCGACGACATCCGGTTTTCCTACCGCCATCGCGACCAGAACGCCGTCGGCTGGCGTAACATCGCCGACCTGACGCTTTGCGTTCTGATCGATATCGTACGGTGTTTTCTCGGCCAGGAGTGGCGTCCGAAAATCGTCGAGTTGCCTTATCAGCGCGGCCCATGGGAGGGGTACCTTGAAGAGCATTTCGAAGTCCCGGTGGTCTTCGGAAAGCCCGCTGTCGCAATCGTCTTCAGCCAGGATCGCCTCGGTGCGCGGTCACTCATGCAGCCGTCCCTGACCGATCATGTGACATATGCGGACGTGGCGCGGCAGGGCCGGAACCTTCCGCTGGACTTCCTGGGCATGTGCACGGAGGTCATACGACAGCGGCTTCTGAGCGGGCAGGCCGATCTTGACGGTGCGGCGTCCAAACTCGGCCTCGGACCGCGAACCCTGCAACGCCGGTTGGTAGGTGAGGGCATCTCCTACAAGAATCTGTTGACCGGATGCCAGAGGGAGCGTGCAACCGACCTCCTCGCCGAGGACGTTTTGTCCCTGACCGGAATCTCGACTGCCCTTGGTTATTCCTCGCAATCCCAATTCTCCCGCGCGTTCAAGCAATGGACCGGGATGACGCCGGGCCAGCTCAGAAAAACCATGAAGAACGCGGCCTGAACGGAAGATGTGCAAGCGATCCCAATTGGAGGAACAGTGCTTTAGCGCCGGTCGCCGAACCGTGTCGCCGCCGGTTGGCGCATGCTGCCAATCCTGTTGCCGGAATGCGGTGCCGGCCAATGCTTTTGTCGCCAATTGGTAAGACGGCAGCGGAGGATACATGGTAGTTTTTGCGCTGTATGCGGGAGGGGATTCTCGAGCAAAACGGTTGGTACGCGTCCGGTCTTTGCACCATGACTCTCAAGCCGGAGAATGAGCAGCAAATACCGGCCGGACAGACGTACAGACCCGTTTGTGACCCCATCTCCTGTGCGATATGGTGGAGACAAGTCCGGGCTCAGCGATTTGACGTTCATTTCTCTGCTGACCCCGCCGAATGACGGTCAGGCTTCATATGCGGGTTCGGCCTGCCCTCGAAGCGGCCGACCGCGACATTGAAAGAACCTGGAAGTTTCATGAGGCGGCTTGATCTATAGGAGCATAAGGGAAACCGACCATGCGGACGGTGTTTCGAATACTCGTTACGCTTGCATTTTTCATCACCGTTTCGGCGGCGTTTCTCGGCGGAACCGTTCCTGCCGGGGCCACGATCTACGATGCCGATATGATGGGTCGGATCAAGATGAGCGCCGCGCAAAGGCCGAAGGTGCTGCGCATTCTCAAGAGGAGCGGGCGTGATCTGCAACGGACGCTGAGAAAAAACGGCATCAATCCCAACGATCCCCACCCCAAGGCTCTCAAGCTGTTTAAGGCGTCCGGTCAGCTGAGTGCGATCGGCCGCCGCACCCGGTCGCAATTGTCGAAGGTCCTGAACGCCCAGCAGCTGAAGCAATACGACAAAATTACCAAGGAAGTTGAGGGGCGCATCAGACGGGCTGTAAGACTTTGATGCATACGCAGCTCTTACCCAAACCGCGCGTCAACGGTTTCCTAGCCTTGGCCCTGTTCTGCGCCGC
>JBPCWF010000212.1:0-5545 GCA_051009775.1 Hyphomicrobiales bacterium
CGACCCTTTTCTTGACGCCCCTGCGCACCCGCTCGGCGGCCACGGCAAGGCGGTGGACCGGCTTGGCGATGGTGCCGGCAAGCAGGATCGACATCAGGATCGCGACGAACAGCGCGACCAGGAACACGCGGACGATGGCCCAGCGTTCGGCGCTGACGATGCCGTCGATATCGCCGCCCTTGGTGCTCAGCACGAGCACGCCGAACACGGCGCTCAACCGTTTGATCGGGACCGCGACATTGACGATGATCTCGCCCTTCTTGTTGGCCCGAACGATGCCGGAGGGCGCGCCGGCGAGCGCCTGCGTGATCTCCGCGAACTCAAGGCCGTTGTCGATCTTGAATTTCTTCTGACGCGGCAGGTTGCCACGGAACACCCAGCCATAGGCCTTTCGCCAGACTTTCCTCAGCCAGGACTTTCTCGGCTTTTCCGGGGGGGCGAGGTCGAAACGCAAAATGTCGCCATGGCCGTAGAGATTGGCCGAGTTGACAATGAGAATACCGTCGGGGTCGTAAATCCGGGCGGTGACATTGGCGTCCGACAGTATATGGCGGAGCAGCGGCGACACCCGCTCGGGATGGATCGGGAAGTCGAGGCTGCTGATCTCCTCCTCGGCGGGCGCGATCTCCTCCCCGGCCTGGAGCTCGAGCAGCCGGTCAGGGTCGATGGTGATGGCGTCGGTGTCGACGGTCGCGGAGGCGGCGACGGCCGCCGCGATGATCTGGCCCTGCGTCATCAGGCTGTGGACGCGGGCCTCGGTCAGCCCCTGACGGAACTGGTTGAGGTAAAGGATACCGCCGGTCAGGATCATCAGTCCGACGGCGTTGAGGATGACGATGCGGCTGGTTAGGCTGCGGAAACCATATTGCCCGGCATAACCGAGCATCCGGGAGCCATAGGCAGACGTGCCCGCCACGGCGGCAATGCGGCCTACAAGTGCCGATATGCCGTCCTGACCCCTCCGTGTGTTGCCTTCAGTTTCCGCTACCATCGATCGTGGCTAGGTTTCCTTAAAGCGGTAACCTACACCATAAAGCGTCTCGATGGCATCAAAGCTGTCGTCGACCACTTTGAATTTTTTCCGCAGGCGTTTGATATGACTGTCGATGGTGCGGTCATCGACATAGACCTGGTCGTCATAGGCCGCGTCCATCAGAGCGTCGCGGCTCTTGACGATGCCCGGCCGCTGAGCCAGCGCCTGCAGGATCAGGAATTCGGTCACGGTCAGGGTGACCGGATTGGCTTCCCAGGTGCAGGCATGGCGCTCCGGATCCATCAGCAGCTTGCCGCGTTCGATGACCCGGGTCTCGGTGTCACTGGCAATTGCCGCTTCCCTCGGTGCGGCGCGGCGCAGCACGGCCTTGACCCGTTCCACCAGGAGACGCTGGGAGAACGGTTTGCGGATGAAATCGTCAGCCCCCATCTTGAGGCCGAACAGCTCGTCGATCTCATCGTCCTTGGAGGTCAGAAAGATCACCGGCAACTCGGAGATCTGGCGCAGCCGGCGCAACAGCTCCATGCCATCCATGCGCGGCATCTTGATATCGAGGATGGCCACGTCGGGAGGCGTTTCCTGAAGCCCGCTGAGCGCCGTCGCGCCGTCGGAATATGTCTGAGTTCGGTACCCCTCGGCTTCAAGCGCCATACTCACCGAAGTCAGGATATGCCGATCGTCGTCTACCAGAGCAATCGTTGGCATTGGTTTACCCATTCTGTTTCCTCTTCGGCGCTTTAGCCATTGAACTGGGGCAAATTGTGGCGCAATTGTACATTGTCCATTCCCAGTAATCCAAGACATTGCGTATAAATCATTGTTTTGCCTGCAATCTATGTTCGCATGCAAGAACCGGACAACATCTAGGTGAACAGCGGAAAGTGGACATATGAACAATTCCGATGGGGAGCAGGGCGGTGCCGGACTGGACGCCCGGAAGGCGGCCAGACGGTCGGCCAAAGCCGCGCTCGCGACGCTCGAGGCGTCCACGGGCGCACCCTACAACTCCCTGGTGACGGTTGCCCTCGATCAGGCGGGATGCCCGATCTTCCTGCTGTCGGATTTGGCGTGGCACACGAAAAATATCAATGCCGATGCGCGCGCCAGCGTGCTTTTCGACGATACCGGCGGGCTCAACGACCCGCTCGAAGGGGTGCGTGTCAGCTATATGGGGCGGATCGTCAAATCCGACCGCGAGAGCGACGCCCGGCGCTTCCTGGCGCGCCACCCCGACGCCAGCAGTTACGCGGAGTTCGCCGACTTTTCGTTCTACCGCCTGGAACCGGAGCAGGCCCATTTCATCGCCGGGTTCGGCCGCATCTTCACGCTCCAGGCGGACGCGTTCACGGTCAGACAAGATGTCGCAGCCGCGTTCGACGCGGCAGAAATCGAAATCGTGGAGCACATGAACGACGACCATGGCGATGCCATCGCACTCTATGCCGGGACCCTCCTGGGCGCACCTGGCGGCGACTGGCGCATGAGCGGCTGCGACGCCGATGGCTGCGACCTTCTTTGCGAGAACGGCAGATTGCGGCTGGAATTTCCCCATACGTTGCGGCGCCCGGGAGAAACCCGGACGGTGCTGATGGAACTCGCGAACAAGGCCCGCTCCGCATAGTGAAAACTCCGCGCGAGGCCACCCCACAGGCCTGTTGTAGCGCTTGCCCGGACCCGGCGCAGCGGCTAAATACGCCGCAATCGCAACGGTGTATAAAGTCAGGGGATTGCGTGCGGGCGTGGCGACAGAGCCTGCGGATTGCGTTAATCTTATCCACAAAATATGAAGGCCAACCGGGCACGAATTCTGCGAGAGGGGGTAGAACGCGTCCGGATCGTGTCCAGCCTGTGCCATCAGTCGGGAGGCAGTTGTGAAGCAAACGGGGCCGTATATAAGCAGGGTCGGGGTCGAGAAATCGGGGCTGAAAAACCTCTCCTGCGCCCATTGGAACTATACCGAAGCACGGCTCTACGAAGAGGCCGTGCGGCGCGGCGAAGGCCAGGTCACCGCCGATGGCGCGCTGGCGGTCACCACCGGACAGCACACCGGACGCTCGGCGCAGGACAAGTTCGTGCTGCGCGACAACGCCACCGACGGCACCATCTGGTGGGACAACAACAAGCCGATATCTCAAGAGCATTTCGACCGTCTCCGCGAGGACTTCCTGGCGCATGCGGAAGGCCGCGAGCTGTTCGTGCAGGACCTCTATGGCGGCGCCGACCCGGCGCACCGGCTGCCGGCACGCATCTTCTGCGAATATGCATGGCACGCGCTGTTCATCCGCTATCTCCTGCGCGTGCCCGAGGCGGCTGACCATGAGACATTCGATCCCGAGCTGACCATCATCAACCTGCCGAGCTTCGCCGCCGATCCCGAACGCCACGGGGTGCGCTCCGATACGGTCATCGCCTGCGACTTCAGCAACAAGCTGGTGCTGATCGGCGGTACCGAATATGCCGGCGAGACCAAGAAATCGGTGTTCACAACGCTCAACTACCTGTTGCCCGAAAGCGGCGTGATGCCGATGCATTGTTCGGCCAATGTCGGCCCCGACGGATCGTCGGCCGTGTTCTTCGGCCTTTCGGGCACGGGCAAGACGACGCTCTCGTCAGATGCCAACCGGACCCTGGTCGGCGACGACGAGCACGGCTGGTCGGAGAACGGCATCTTCAATTTCGAGGGCGGCTGCTACGCCAAGACCATCCGGCTTTCGGCCGAGGCGGAGCCGGAGATCTACGCCACCACCCGGCGCTGGGCATCGGTGCTTGAGAATGTGGTGATCGATCCCGAGACCCGGACGCCCGATTTCGACGACGCGTCCCTGACCGAGAACGGCCGGGTCGCCTATCCGATGCATTACATTCCCAATGCCAGCGAAACCGCGCAGGCCGCGCACCCGAAAAACATCGTCATGCTGACCGCGGACGCGTTCGGCGTGCTGCCGCCGATCGCGCGGCTGACTCCGAGCCAGGCGATGTATCACTTCCTGTCGGGATATACCGCCAAGGTGGCGGGCACCGAAAAGGGCGTGGCGGGAACCCAGGCAACCTTCTCGACCTGTTTCGGCGCGCCGTTCATGCCGCGCCACCCGGCCGTCTACGGCCGGCTGCTGCGCGACCTGATCGCGGGCCATGGGGTGTCCTGCTGGCTGGTCAACACGGGCTGGACCGGCGGCGCCTACGGCACCGGCCACCGGATGCCCATCGCAGTGACGCGCCGGCTGCTCAATGCCGCACTCGACGGCAGGCTCGACGATGTCGAGATGCGGACCGATCCCTATTTCGGCTTCGAGGTGCCGGTTGCCGCCGGCGGCGTCGACACGGACCTGCTCGACCCGCGCAGCACCTGGGACGACAAGTCGGCCTACGATACCCAGGCGACCGCGCTGGTGCAGATGTTCATCGACAATTTCGAGAAGTTCGAAACCCATGTGGATCCGGACGTGCGCGCGGCGGCGCCCGCGGTAAACGTCGCGGCGGAATAAGCGCGGACGATGTGAACTCCCTCCCCTGGCCGCGAGCACCGGTGTCACTCGCGGCTTTTCTTTGTTATCACCCAAAGAGATAACGGGGACGGGCATGACGGAGAGAACATCAGGAGCGGTTGCGGCGGGCCACGAACTCACGGCCGAAGCCGCGGCACAGGTACTGGCGGACGGCGGAAACGCGTTCGACGCGGCCGTGGCCGGACTGTGGATGGCCTGCCTCGCCGAGCCGGTGCTGGCCGCACCGGGTGGTGGCGGTTTCCTGATGGCGCGCGAGGGAACGGGCGGGCACACCACGCTCTACGACTTCTTTGTCCAAACGCCGCTCAGGAAACGCGATCCGGCAGAGCTCGAATTCATGAGCGTCCATGCCGATTTCGGCACGGCGACCCAGGAGTTCCACATCGGCCATGGCGCCTCTGCAACCCCGGGCTTCGTGCCGGGGCTCTATGCGGTGCACGGCGATCTGGGCTCGCTCCCCATGGCGCGGCTGATCGAACCGGCCATGGCGGCGGCGCGAGACGGCATCGTCATCACCAGGTTCCAGGCCTTCCTGGCGCAGGTGGTCGCACCGATCCTGACCGCCACCGAGACGGGCCGCGCCCAGTTCGCCCCCGGCGGCGCCTTGCGGGCGCAGGGCAGCGTGGTGCGCAATCCGGGACTTGCCCGGTTCTATGACGGCCTGACGCGGGACGGGCTTAAGTTCTATCTGGGCGCCGCGGCCGAACGGTTCGCGGCCGCGCAGGCCAGCAGCGGCCAACTCGGCGGTAATGATTTCGCGGCCTACCGGGTGGTGCGGCGCGACCCGCTTGCGGTCGGGCTCAGCAGCGCGCGGGTACTGGTCAACCCGCCGCCGTCGGCCGGCGGCGCGTTCATCGCCCATGCGCTTCACGGGCTCGCGAGCGCCTCGGACGGCGAGGCGGCGACCGTCGCCCGGGCACTCGGCGCATCGGACCGGGCCCGGCTGCAGCACAGGGGCGACGTCGTCCGGATGCTGGCCGAGATCGGCTTTACCGTGGACGGGGAGCCCGACGGCGGTCCGGCATCGCGCGGCACGACCCATATC
>JBPCWF010000213.1:0-6264 GCA_051009775.1 Hyphomicrobiales bacterium
TGAGGGCCGGCATATGCTTGAGTGCGACCCGCTTGCCGACCTGGCCGCGAATGAACTTCCGGCAGCGCTCCAGCCCCGCCATCATCTCATCGGCCTTGGCGCCGCCAAGCGGCACAACGAAGGCGATTGCGTTCTTGAGGTCGGGGCTGACCGAGACCTCGACCACGGTCACGGTGACATCCTGGAGATCGGGATCCCTGATCTCCCCGCGCGCAAATATCTCGGCCAGCGCATGGCGGATCAACTCGCCAACGCGCAACTGACGCTGACTAGGCGCTTTATTCGCCCTCATGGCTCGTCACTCTTTCAGAAGCTCTAGAGCGTGTCGCGATCATTCTGATTCGCGTCATCGCCCTGGTTCTTTGTTAAAGCATGTCTTTATCCCGAAACCGGTGCCCACTTTCGGGAGACAAGCTCTAGTCCAGTGTGCGGGCGATCTGCTCGACCCGGTAGCACTCGATGACATCGCCTTCGCGGATATCCTGATAATTCTCGAAGGCCATGCCGCATTCCTGGCCGGCTCTCACCTCTTTCACCTCGTCCTTGAAGCGCTTGAGCGTCGACAAGGTGCCTTCGTGGATGACCACGCTGTCGCGGATGAGCCGGACCTTGGCGCCGCGCTCGACCATGCCCTCGGTGACCCTGCAGCCGGCGACCTTGCCGACCTTGGAGACGTTGAACACTTCGAGGATCTCGGCATTGCCGAGGAATTCCTCGCGCAGTTCCGGCGACAGCATGCCCGACATGGCGGCCTTGATGTCGTCGACCAGATTATAGATCACGTTGTAGTAGCGGATCTCGATACCGCCCTGCTCGGCGGCTTCGCGGGCCTGCTGGTTGGCGCGCACGTTGAAGCCGATAATGACCGCCTCCGACGCGGTCGCGAGCGTCACGTCCGACTCGGTGATGCCGCCGACGCCGTTGTGCACCACACGGGCCGAAACCTCGTCCGTACCGAGCTGCTCCAAAGCCGCGACTATGGCCTCGTTGGAGCCCTGCACGTCGGCCTTGATCAGGATCGGGACTTCCTTGCGCCCCTCCTCCTTGAGCTGGTTCATCATCTGCTCGAGCGAACCGCGCGCCATGGCCGCAGCCTTGACCTCGCGCCGCTTGCGCTGGCGGTACTCGGTGATTTCGCGCGCCCGGCCCTCGCTGTCGACGACGGCGAACTGATCGCCCGCGTTCGGCGCCCCGGTCAGACCGAGGACTTCGACCGGCACGGACGGACCGGCGCTGTCGACGTTCTCGCCCAGGTCGTTAATCAAGGCCCTGACACGGCCCCATTCGGAGCCGGCAATGAAGATGTCGCCGACACTGACGGTGCCGCGCTGGACCAGAACCGTCGCCACCGGACCGCGGCCCTTGTCGACTTTGGCTTCGATCACCGCACCGTCGGCCGCACGATCCGGATTGGCCCTGAGCTCGAGCACTTCCGCCTGCAGGTGGATTGCATCGATGAGCTTGTCCAGGTTGGTGCCTTCCGTGGCGGACACCTCGACCTCGAGCGTGTCGCCGCCCATGCTTTCCGGCACGATCTCGTGCTGCAGAAGATCGGTGCGCACGCGGTTCGGATCCGCGCCCTGCTTGTCGATCTTGTTGACCGCCACGATGATCGGTACGCCGGCCTCGCGGGCATGGCTGATCGCCTCCACGGTCTGCGGCATGACGCCGTCATCGGCCGCGACGACCAGAACAACGATGTCGGTCACCTTGGCGCCGCGCGCGCGCATGGCGGTGAAGGCGGCGTGGCCCGGCGTGTCGATGAAGGTGATCTTCCCGCCGCTATCCGCTGTAACCTGATAGGCACCGATATGCTGGGTGATGCCGCCGGCCTCGCCGGCCGCCACCTTGGCGTGGCGCAATGCGTCCAGCAGCGACGTCTTGCCGTGATCGACATGGCCCATGACCGTGACGACAGGCGCCCTCGGCTGCATGTCCTCGTCTTCGTCCTCTACGCCCAGAATACCCTCCTCGACGTCGGCCTCCGACACCCGCTTGGCGATGTGGCCCATCTCTTCGACGATGAGCTGCGCGGTGTCCGCGTCCAGCGCATCATTAATCTTCATCATCTGGCCCTGCTGCATCAGGAGCTTGATCACGTCGACAGCCCGCTCCGCCATGCGGTTGGCCAGCTCCTGGATGGTGATCGCCTCGGGGATGACAACTTCGCGGGAGATCTTGCTCGGCAGCAGCGAGGGATCCATCGCCTGCTTCTTCTCGCGCTCGCGCTGGCGGCGCATGGCCGCCATGCTGCGCTGCCGCGGCGTGTCGTCGAGCGCGTTGGAAATGGTCAGCTTGCCTCGGCGTCTCGGCGTATCGCCCTTGCGGCCGGCCACGGGCTTCTGCTCGTTGCCGCGGCCCTTGCGGGCCTTTTTAGGCTCGGGAGCCTTGCGTTGTTCGGCTTCGGACGCGGGCGCCTCGTCGAGCCGCCTGCCGGCTTCCTGCTCGGCTTTCTGGCGCGCATCTTCTTCGGTCTTGCGGCGGGATTCCTCTTCCGTGCGGCGGGCCTCGGCCTCCTGCTCTTCGGAGCGGCGGCGATCGTCCTCTTCCTTGCGCAGCTGCGCGTCCAGCTCGGCGCTCTTGCGCTCCACGGCCTCACGCTCGCGCGCCTCGACCAGAGCCTGGGCACGGGCATCTTTCTCTTCGTCGGTCAGGGTGCGCAGCACAACGCCCGCCCCCCGGTCGGCATCCGCACCGACCTCTTCGGGAGCGGCTTCGGGCACACCTGCGGGCGCGCGCGCAGGCTGCGTGTCGGCCGCAGCCGGCTGCTCGCTCTGTGCACCGGGGACGACGGCACGCTTGCGCTTCTTCTTCTCGACCAAGACCGACTTCGACCGGCCGTGGGAGAAGTTCTGGCGAACATGGCTCGTATCGACCGAGCGGCGAAGACTGAGCGTTTTGCCCGAGATCTTCGGCCTGCTGTCACCTGTGTCTTTCGTCTCGCTCATACTTTCGACTTTCTTCTCGATGTCCGGCATAAAACCGGACAACGGTCACCCGGCCGCATCGGCCGATACCCGTTCCGACCAATAGACCCGGTACTTCCCGGCTGCCAGAACAAACTCTTCGGTCAGGCGGCCCTGCGTCAACGCGGCATGTACCACATTTGCCCCACCCAAGGCCAAGCTCAACTGCTCGCCGGTAAATGCCGAGACGACGGCCGGCCCTTCTGCCCCGCCACAGACGGAGGAAATCCTGGACTTGACCTTGTCCGTTCCGTCGGCGGCGCCGTCGCACGCCTGGACCACGGCGGCGGCCTTGCGTTCCTCGATCAGCTTGCACACCTTGACGAACCCGGTCCGCACCAGCCCGGCCTTGTTGGCCAGCGAGAGCAGCTGAAGCGCCCGGCGGGCCAGCAGGCTTCCGACCAGATCGACCAGGTCGGACCCGGCCCTGGCGGCGGACTTGAAGCCACGGGCAAAGGCGTTCCTGGTCACCGCGGCGCCGACCTGGGCCGCATCCGCCGTCACCCAGACGCCGCGCCCCGGCAGCTCGCACTTGAGATCCGGCACGACCACGCCGTCCGGATCGAGTACGAACCGGATCAAATCGTCGACCGGGCGCACGGCCCTGGTGATGATGCAGGTGCGTTCCGTCATCTCCGTCCGTCGGTTACTCCTGTTCTGCCGTTTCTGCGCCCGCTTCGGCCTCTTCGCCCTCGGCTTCCCCATCGGCGGCCAGATCTTCTTCGGTGATCCAGCCGGCCTGGAGCCGCGCCGCCATGATCATCGCCTCGGCATCGGCCGCGCTCGTGTCGTGACCGTCCAGAATGCCATCATAGCGCTTGCTCTCGCCATCGACCCTCTCGACCCAGCCGGTGAGATCGTCGGTGGCGCAACCGGCAAGGTCGTCGACCGTCTTGATGTCGTTTTCGCCGAACGACACCAGCATGGCCGTGGTCATGCCGGGCACGGTCGCCAGATCGTCTTCGACGCCCAGCGCCTTGCGCTTGTCGTCGAGCTCCGCATTGCGCTTCTCCAGGTAGTCGACCGCGCGGGCCTGCAGCTCCTGGGCGGTTTCCTCGTCGAAGCCTTCGATCTCCGCGATCTCGTCGACTTCGACATAGGCGACATCCTCGATCGCGCTGAAGCCTTCGGACGCCAGCAACTGGGCGATCACCTCGTCGACGTCGAGGGCTTCCTGGAACATTTCCGAGCGCTGGACGAATTCGGCCTGCCGGCGCTCCGATTCCTCGGCTTCCGTCAGGATGTCGATGTCCCAGCCGGTGAGCTGCGATGCCAGGCGCACATTCTGGCCGCGGCGGCCAATGGCGAGGCTCAGCTGCTCATCGGGCACCACGACCTCGATGCGTTCCGCATCCTCATCGAGCACGACCTTGGTGACCTCGGCGGGCGCCAGACCGTTGACGATGAAGGTGGCGGCATCGGGCGACCACTGGATGATGTCGATCTTCTCGCCCTGGAGCTCGCCGACCACCGCCTGGACCCTGCTGCCGCGCATGCCGACGCAGGCGCCGACCGGATCGATCGAGCTGTCCTTGGACAGGACCGCGATCTTCGCCCGGCTGCCGGGATCGCGCGCCACCGAAATGATCTCGATGATGCCGTCATAGATCTCCGGAACTTCCTGGGCAAACAGCTTGGCCATGAACTCAGGATGGGTCCGCGACAGAAAGATCTGCGGTCCGCGCTGCTCGCGGCGGACGTCATAGATATAGGCACGAATGCGGTCGCCCGGCCGGAAGTTCTCGCGCGGCAGGCACTCGTCGCGCTTGACGATCGCTTCACCGCGGCCGAGGTCGACGATCACATTGCCGTATTCGATGCGCTTGACCACGCCGTGGATGATCTCGCCGATACGGTCCTTGTATTCCTCGTGCTGGCGCTCGCGCTCGGCGTCGCGCACTTTCTGCACGATCACCTGCTTGGCGTTCTGCGCGGCGATCCGGCCGAAATCGATCGGCGGCAGAGGCTCGGCGATGAAATCGCCGGGCTGAGCCGCCGGATTGCGCCGCTTGGCGTCAACCGTGGCGATCTGGGTCGCCTCGTTCTCGACCTCGTCGCTCACTTCCAGCAACCGGGCGAGAGAGATCTCACCGGTTCTTGGATCGATCTCGGCCTTTATCTCGTTCTCGCTGCCGTAACGCGAGCGCGCGGCGCGCTGGATGGCATCTTCCATCGCGGTGATGACGACCGATTTGTCGATCGACTTCTCACGCGCGACCGCATCCGCAATCTGCAGCAATTCCAGCCTGTTCGCACTAACAGCCTGCTCTACCATTGACGTTCTCCAGATCTCTCAACAATCACTTCACGGTTGGACCGATCGCCCGGTGGCTCACGACGGGCTGGCGGCTTGCGCCGACGCGATCAACGCATCGGTCATCACCAGCTTGGCCTGGGCGATGCGGTCGAACGCAAGACCGACCAGTACCGGCTCGATGCCGTCGTCCCGGTCGATGTACAAGCGCACCTCACCGTCTTCGAACCCTTCGAGCTGCCCGCGAAACCGCCGCTGCCCGTCAACCGCCTCGGCCAGTTCGACCTTGGCTTCGTGACCGGCCCACCGCTCGAAGTCACTGGGCCGGACAAGCGGCCGGTCTATACCGGGCGACGACACCTCCAGAGTGTAGGCGCCGTGGATCGGATCTTCCACTTCCAGGACAGGCGAGACGGCGCGGCTGATCAGCTGACAATCCTCAATCTTCAACGTGCCATCGGGGCGGTCCGCCATGATCTGCAACGTCGATCCGCTTGGACCGGACATCCGCACCCGGACCAGCCGGTAGCCCATATCCTCTATCAGGGGCTCGATCAAATTCGCCACCCGCTTCGCAATCCCGGTTTCCTGGCTGATCCTGGGTTCTGCTGCGCTAGCACACATGCAACTTGTCCCCCGCTTCCAGCCGGCCGCGGGCCACTCCGCAGGTGAAAAACCTGTACCCCGTAACAAAAAAGCGGACCCCGCGGGGCCCACCCTCAACTATAGTCCGAAGCGCTATGACTTCGAATTATGCGAGAATGTTTCTCATACGGCCGACATCATAGCGATTTAGCTATGGTTCGCAAGCCCAAACGATTTTCAGGGTAGGCGTCTGAAACTCAGATAAGACGGGATCCGTCCGGCTTCAAGCGCTTTGGCTTCGTAGCGCGTTTGCGGCCAGTCGGCGGGGCGCAAACGCCAGTCCTGCGGGCCTTCGGCGCGCCACTCGAAGGCGCCGTGGGCGCGGATATGCCGGAGCGTCCAGCGCACGTAATCGGAAATATCGGAGGCGAAGCGCAACTCGCCGCCGGACACCATCAC
>JBPCWF010000214.1:0-2784 GCA_051009775.1 Hyphomicrobiales bacterium
GAATTCGTCGGCACCATCGGCGTGGCGCTCTACGGTCTCAGAACGGGCCGCAACCTGGTGGCCCTTGCCGTCACCATGCTCGGCGTCTTCATCCTGATCGACGTCACCTGGGCGAGCGATCCCCTGGGTCTGTTCTGGGCGTTGCTCAACGGCGCGCTGTTCGTCGGCTATATCGTGCTCGGCCACCGGATTTCGCGGGCCGGCGCCAGCGGTGGCGTCGAACGCCTGGGCGCGGCGATGGCGGTCGCCTTCCTCTTCGTCCTGCCGTTCGGTCTGATGGAAGCGCTCACCGCGTTCTCAAGCCCGATTCTGCTCATCGCCGCCATCGGCGTCGGCATCTGCTCGTCGGTCATCCCCTATGTCTGCGACCAGCTCGCCATGGCGCGCCTGCCGCGCGCAAGTTTTGCGTTGATGCTGGCCCTCCTGCCCGCAACCGCAACCATCATCGGCGCCATCGTGCTGGCCCAGATCCCGACGCCCAAAGACCTGGTCGGCATCGCGCTCGTCATGGCCGGCGTCGCGATCCACAAACCGGCGCCGGCCGGCTAAGAACCACGTCCAATGATGCTGCGACCGGCAACCAGTGCGGTGAAGGCGGCACCGAGGCCGAGCATGAGCATCATGAGGCCGTCCGGGTTCCGGATCTCCATCGCGGTGCCCGCGAGCAGTGGTCCGGAGATATTGGCCACCGTGTAAGTCATGACAAAGGCGGCGTTGGCGGCGGTCAGCGCGCCGCCCTCGAAGCGCCTGCCGAGTGCCGTGAGCGCAATTGTGTACAGGCCCCAGGCAGAACCGCCCCAAAGGAACATGACGGTGCCGAGCACCACCGGGGTCTCGATGCTCTGCAGCGCAAGGACCGGGCCCAGAATGCAGGCGCAGCCGCAACCGGTCATGACCCGCCGGTACCCGGCCATATCGGCGAGCCAGCCCAGGGGCACCTGCATCAGGATGTTGCCGGCGATGAAGATGCTGAGCAGCGTCAGGGCGAAGCTCTCCTCAAGCCCGGACCGGGTGCCCCAGATGGGCAGGAAGCTGAAGAACGCGGTATCGACCGCGCCGGCCAGAAACGCTGCCGCCAGGAGAACCGGCATGGCCGTGACAAGTCCCCGCAGGCCGGTTGTGCCCGTCAGCCCCAGTTTCGGAGCGATGTTGCGGACCAGCAGGATCGGCACAAGCGCCGCCGCCTGCAGGACGGCGAAACAGACCACGGGCCGCAGCCCAGCGATCCCCACGATGGTCAGGACGATGGGCCCTGAAGCAAACCCCGCCGCTATGATGGCGCCATACAGGGCAACGACCCGGCCGCGGGTGCGGTCGCCCGCGACGACGTTGATCCAGGTCTCGGTGATGACCCAGGGAACGCCGCCCGCGAAGCCGCTGATCAGGCGGAGGACCAGCCATCCGGCCACGCTATCGAAAACCGGCAGGAGCAGGATCGACACAAGGGAGACCACGCCGCTCGCAAGCATGGCCTGGACGGCGCCGAAGCGGCGCACGATCAAGGGCACCAACGGCGCGGCGAGCAGCACGCCTACCGGGTTCGCCGCCGACACGATGCCGATCAGCGTTGCGTCCGTGCCACGGGCTTCGAGCACCAGCGCGATCCACGGCACCAGCCCGCCAAACGAGACACCGAACGAGAACACGCTTGCAAACAGCGCCGTGAGAACCATGCGCCGGTGCCGCGGGGAAGGAGCTTCTTTTGCCGTCCTGTCACTCATGCGCATGGCATCCGCAAGGGCACGTTCATGTTCTGCGTCTGAGTGCGCAGCTATGGTGCGGTGAGCCCTACCATCTAGGTGTAAGCCCGGCCGAGGAAGTCATCGAAACGCTCCAGCGCGCCGTCGAGCCCGCGGCAGCCGAGGCCGAGACGGACGTTGCGGTCGCCGGCATCGAACAGGGCGCTGTGGGCGATCAGGAGCTTCGCGTCGGCGAGCATTGTGTCGCTCAGCGTCTTGGTGTCTCCGGGGCCGCGCCATTCCGGCCAGGCGTTAACGCCCGCCCGGGGTGCCGTCCAGCCGAACACGTTGTCGTGACGGGCAAAGAAGTCCTGCGCGATCTCCAGGTTGCCGGCGAGGATTTCGGCATTGCGCGCGTGGATCTCGGCATCGTGACGCAGCGCCAGGGCGCCGAGGAACTCGCTCGGCGCACCGATGAAGCTGTTGAAGTGCAGGCGCAGGTTCTTGAGACGCGCGAGCACATCATCGTACCGGGTCGCGATCCAGCCGATGCGCAGGCCGGGCACGCCCAATGTCTTGGACACGCTGTGGAGCGAGAGCGCCCGCTCGTAGCGGCAGCACAGCGGCACGAAGGGCGGATCGGACGGCGGCAGGCCGGCATAGATCTCGTCTGAAATCAGAAGCGTGCCGTTGCGCCCGACGATCTCCAGAAGTTCCGTGAAATAGGCCCCGTCCGGCATCACGCCGGTCGGGTTGTTGGGGAAGTTGATCATGACCCAGCGCGCCGGCGTCTCGAGCATGGCCGCCAGTTCGTCCAGGTCCGGCAGCCAGTCGTTCCCGGGCCGCGCCTTCCATTCCACGACCTCCGCCCCGCGCCACGCCGGCACCGTCAGGTAGGTCTGGTAGGCGGGCGTCTGCACGATCACCCGGTCGCCGGGTTCGATCAGGGTGAGCGCCATCAGGGCGATGGCGTCGTCAAGGCCGGAGGTGGCGAGCACCTGATCCGGTACGAGGTCCGGGTAGCGTCCCGAGATCGCCTGTCTCAAGGGCGCCGAGCCGTCGAGACCGGGATAGCCGAGCGAAACGGCGTCCAGGCGCTCGCGCG
>JBPCWF010000215.1:0-5674 GCA_051009775.1 Hyphomicrobiales bacterium
ACCTCGTCGAGCTCGATCAGCTCGCCGCCGAAGACCAGGTGCGGCAATTGTTTTTCAGGCTGTTCCGTCATGGTGTCTCTCTCCCGCATCGGCGTCAGTTCCGCCGCGCCTTTGTCCTTTCCAGAAGGGTATCGTAAAGTCCGGGACCCGCGGCCAGCACATTCGGGCACGTGTGGTCGGGCTGGTTGTAGATGAACGGTGCGCCGTCATGGGCGCTCACCGCACCGCCGGCTTCATGCACCAGGAGATCCGCGCCGGCAAGGTCCCAGGCGCTTTTCGAGCTGATCGTGACAACGGCGTCGAACGCGCCGCAGGCAACGAGGCACAGGCGGTAGGCCATGGAGTTGCGCATTTCCATCCGCATGGCGGGCCACGGTTCGGTCCATTTCTTCGAGTTCACGACCGAGCGGTGCATGATGATCCGGCATCCCGGCAGTTCGGTGCGCGGCGACGCTTCGATAGCCGAACCGTTGAGCCGGGCGACGGCGCCCACGACAACGTCGAAGAACTCTTCCGTTATCGGGTTGTAGACGGCGGCGAGCACCGGCCGGCCATCCTCGACCAGCGCCGCGCTGACCGTCCAGTGAGGGTCGCCCTTGAGGAATGCCTTGGTACCGTCGATCGGATCGACCACCCAGAGGCGCGAGCGCTCAAGCCGGGCGTGATCGTCCCTGGTCTCCTCCGACAGCCAGCCATAGTCCGGCCGGTCGGACGTGAGCGTCGTCTTCAGGAGGGTGTCGACTTCGAGATCCGCATGGCTGATCGGCGTGCCGTCGTCCTTTTTCCAGTGCTCCACGTCGCCAGACATCGACCGCGCCAGTGCGCCGGCTTCGCGCACGGCCGCGCACAGGAGGCCGTGATCGTCTGAAACGTCAGGTGCCGGCAAGGGTCATCCCCTCCACCAGCACCGTCGGCGCGTCGGTGCCGTAGCGGAACTCGAGGTCGTCGGCCGGCGTCAGGTTGAGATACATGTCCTTGAGATTGCCGGCGATGGTCACCTCGCTGACCGCATGGGCGATCTCGCCGTTTTCGATCCAGAAACCCGCGGCACCCCGGCTGTAATCGCCGGTCACGACGTCTCCGCCCCGGCCGATCAGGTCGGTGACATAAAAGCCCTGTGCGATGCCGCCGATCAGGTCGTCGCGCGAGATCGTGCCCGGCTTCATGTAGAAGTTGGTGATCGAGGGGCTCGGCGGCGAGGTCGTGCCGCGCCCGGCATGGCCGGTGGTCTCGAGCCCGAGTTGGCGCGCCGAGCGGCTGTCGAGCAGCCAGCTCCTGAGCACGCCGTTCTCGACCATGACCGCCTCGCCGTTGGCCACGCCTTCCGCATCGAACGGCTTGGAGCGCCGGCCGCGCTTGCGGTGCGGGTCGTCGACGACGGTGATCGCGTCGGCGAAGATCTTCTCGCCCATGCGGTCCTTTAGGAAGCTGGTTCCGCGCGCGATGGCCGCGCCGGAGATCGCCGAGCTCAGATGCGAGATCAGCGATCCGGAAACCCGGGGATCGAAGATGATCGGCACTGCCTGCGATGCCACCTTCTTCGGGTTGAGGCGCGCAACGGTCCGCTCCGCGGCCGACTTGCCGATCGCCTCGGCGGCTTCGAGGTCCGCGAAGTGGCGCATGCTGGAATAGTCGTAGTCGCGCTCCATGGCTGTGCCTTCGCCGGCGACGACGGCGCAGGACAGGGTGAAGGACGAGTTTCTGTAAGTGCCCTGGAAGCCGTCCGACGTGACGAGCACCATGCCGCCGGCTCCGGCATTGGCTTCCGAGCCCAGGGAGTTGGTGATGCCGTCCACCTGCCATGCCGCCTCTTCCGCCCGCTTGGCGAGCTCGCGCAGCTCTTCGGTCGTGGGTGTGGTGGCGTCGAAGACGTCGAGATCGGGCCGGTCGGTGGCGAGCCGGGCCGGGTCCGCCAGGCCGCAATAGGGGTCTTCCGGGGTCACCTTGGCCATGGCAACGGCGCGGGCCGCAAGCTCGTCCAGATGATCGCGGGCAAAATCCGTGGTCGAGACATTGGCCTGGGAATGGCCGATGAACACGCGCAGGCCGAGATCGCGGGCCTCGGAGCGTTCGATGTCCTCCCATTTGCCCATGCGGCAGCCGGCATTGATCGACCAGCCCTCGACAATGATGGCGTCCGCCGCGTCGGCGCCATGCCGTTTCGCCTGGTCCAGCGCGTAAGCGGCGATGTCAGCGAGGTGATCTGTTTCCGCGTCCGTTTTCATATGGCTTACGTCGTATGTCCCTGGTGTTTCGCCAATCTCCGATCCCGGTTTGTAGCAACCCCGGCGGCAATATGAAACGGCAACCTTGCCGCCCGCCCGGCGGCCGATCCTCAGACTCCGTTAACCCAGCTTCTTAAGGGGATTCCAAATATTGCCTGCTAGGGTGCCCGCAACTGGGACGGCGTAACAGGAAAACCAAGATGACAATTGGGCAAAGTACGCTGAACGCTACCATGTCGTGGCCCGACAACGGGTCGAAATGGATCGAACGGGAACTGATCGTCGAGCCGAGGCATCTGCCGGTGGAATATGCACTGGTCGAGCAGGCGCGCGACGGCGATTCGGGCGATATCGAATGGACGATTTCGCTGACCCCGGCATCCGTGGTGCTGAAGCGCATGTCGAGCAAGGTCGCGCATCTGCCGCGCGAGATCCCGTTTGCGGATTTCTCCGACGTCGTTCTGTGGGGTGCGCTGGCGCACAACCCGGAAGGCTCGGTGATGGTCGGCCTCAGCCTCTATTCCGATGAGCACGCGGTTCAGATCCCGGTCTGCATCACCGAAGACACAACCGGTCTCGCCGCGCGCTGGATCGCCTGGAGCCAGGCTCTCGGCCTCAGGCCCAAGGTGCTCGGTGCCGCCGAGGACCTGCGCGACCCGTTCCATGGTCTTGCCCGTCTGATCGCCGGCGCCGCCCAGCCGCGCCGCCTGCCGGCCAACCGGCTCGCCCGCGGTGCCTGGATTCAGGCCGCCGAGATGCGCGGAGTGGCGCAAGCGAGCCCGGAAGGGCCCAGGCCGTAGTTCTTTTCATCGTCATGCCGGACTGACCCCGGTTCGTCATTGCCGTGCTAGACACGGCAATCTCCGCACAGCGAAGCAGGTGCGCGGGTCAAGCCCGCGCATGACGAGTGTGATGGAGCCCAGCCAGTGATCTCGACCGCGCTCACCACCCGTTCAGAACCAGCGCATCGGCGACGATGGCGGCGAAAACGATGGTGCCGAAATCCCGGTTCGAGCGGAACAGGGTGAGGCAGCGGTCCGGGTCGTCGATGTCGAGCGTCACGACCTGCCATGCGGCGTGGGCCGCGGCGACCGCGATGCCGATGAAGAACACCGTGCCGGCGCCGGCAAGCCAGCCGGCGAGGCCGAGCCCGATGATCGCCGCCGTGTAGAAGGCGGTCATCCAGGGTGTCGTCCGCGCGCCGAACTTGAGCGCGGTCGATTTGAGGCCGATGAGGGCATCGTCCTCCTTGTCCTGATGGGCATAGATCGTGTCGTAACCGAGCGTCCAGGCGATGCCCGCGACATAGAGCACCACGGGTGCGGGATGAAGCCCGGCCGTCACCGCCGCCCAGCCCAGAAGCGCGCCCCAGTTGAACGCGAGCCCGAGCACGAACTGCGGCCAGTAGGTGACCCGCTTCATGAACGGATAGACCGCGACCACCAGCAGCGATGCCGCGCCCAGTGCCACCGCGAACCAGTTGAACTGCAGCAGCACGGCGAGCCCGACCAGCGCCTGGAACACCAGGAACGCCTTGGCCTGGATCACGCTGACCCGCCCGCTCGGGATCGGGCGCGAGCGGGTGCGCGCGACGCGGGCGTCGAACTCCCGGTCGACAAGGTCGTTGTAGGTGCAGCCGCATCCGCGCATCGCGACGGCGCCGATGCCGAACAGCACGATCAGCCAGAGGTCCGGGAGCCCGCGGCCCTGCCAGTGTGCCGCGAGCGCCAGCGACCACCAGCACGGCCACAGCAGGAGCCATGTTCCGATCGGCCGGTCGAGCCGGGCCAGATGGCAATAGGGCAGGGCGGCGGCCGGGGCGAACCGGTCGACCCAGTTGCGCCGCGGCGCATCGGCGACCCGGTTTGTGGTCTCGGGCGTGGACATGGGGCTGAGTGTTAGCGCGGAACCGGCCTTGCGCAAAGAGGACATGTGGTCACGAGCAATCGGAACAATTCGGCTTTTCCATATTTTCCGAGCGCGCTATCGTTGCCCGAAATCCGACCCGGGAGATCCCATGCCGCTTCAAAGGCTCGACCACGTCAATCTGCGCACGACCCGTCTCGACGCCATGATCGCATGGTACGGCCGCGTGCTCGGCATGCATATGGGCGACCGCCCGCCTTTTCCGTTTCCGGGCGCCTGGCTCTATTCCGGCGACGATGCAACGGTGCATCTGATCGGCGTCGATGGCGAACCGCAAGCGGGCGGCGCGCTCAGCCTGGAGCATTTCGCCTTCTCCGCCACCGGCCTCGGCGCCATGCTGGCCGCGCTGGAGCGCGACGCCGTCCCTTACAAGCTTGCCGACGTGCCGGGCTTCGGCATCATCCAGATCAATCTCTGGGACCCGGACGGCAACCATCTGCATGTCGACTTCAAGGCCGAGGAGGCCGACGGCCTGGACCTGAAGTTCGACCAGGAATGGTAGCGGGCGGAGACAGCCCCTATGCGGCCGACGGCCGGGGGCTGCTCAAATCTCCGCGTCTTTATGTCGAAGCGGATCTGGGCGACGGGCGCGACGTGGCGCTCGCCGGCGCCCAGAGCCACTATCTGCGCAATGTCATGCGGCTCAAGCCGGGCGCATCGGTACGTCTGTTCAACGGCCGCGACGGCGAATGGCGGGCCGAAGTCTCGTTCCTCGACCGCAAGGCTGGCACGTGCGTGTGCCGAGAGCGGACGCGGCCCCAGGACACCCCGCTCGACCTGCACTATCTGTTCGCCCCTCTGAAGCAGGCGCGGCTCGATTACATGGCGCAGAAGGCGACCGAGATGGGCGCCTCTGTCCTGCAGCCGGTCCGCACCCGTCACACGGTGGTCTCCAGGGTCAAGTGCGAGCGGCTTCTCGCCAATGCGGTCGAGGCCGCCGAACAGTGCAATCTGCTGACCATCCCGGACGTGCGCGACATGGTCGGCCTCGGCGAGGTGCTGGACGGCTGGGACGAGGGGCGCCGGCTGATCTACTGCGACGAGGACGCAGAGATCGCCTCGCCGCTCGCCGCATTGAAGGCTTTGGACGCCGGCCCGCTGGCGGTGCTCATCGGCCCCGAAGGCGGCTTCTCAACGGAGGAACGCGACCGCCTGCGCACCCACCCGGGCGTCACCGCGATCTCGCTCGGCCCCCGCATCATGCGCGCCGACACCGCCGCCGTCGCCGCCCTCGCGGTGGTGCAGGCGGTGCTCGGCGACTGGCGGTGAGTGTTCTGAATTGTTTCAGTCTGCAGATGGACGACTGAAATCGATCCAACCCGGACGATTACATGTAAGCCCGGTCACTTCAGCTTCGGGGGTAAGAGCGGACACTGATTTCCCGCGCCGCCACTTCCGTTATGTGCCGTTTCCTGTCACTCGCCAATCGGTGAACTCAGCCGCAATTTGGCACATCGCGATGCCGGTGGAGGAGCCGTCCACACCATCAAAACCTGGGATCAAACACCTAGTCCTCGTCGGGC
>JBPCWF010000216.1:0-4628 GCA_051009775.1 Hyphomicrobiales bacterium
TGGCCGCCACGTCCAGCTTGGTCTGGTGGGGCCAGCTGTCGACGCCGTCTCCGGTGACGATATGCACCGCGTTATGGTCGCCGCCCATGACGCCGCTCTCATGCGAGACGTCATTGGCGACGATCCAGTCGCAGCCCTTGCGCACGAGCTTTGCCTTGGCATAGGCGACCACGTCGTGGGTCTCCGCCGCAAAACCGACCACCAGCGGTGGGCGGTCGTGCTTGAGGCCGGCCACGGTCATGAGGATGTCCGGGTTCTCTTCGAGCTCGAGCGCCGGCGGCGTGTTCGATCCGTCTTTCTTGAGCTTGCGGCCGTTCGCCGTCCGGGCCCGCCAGTCGGCGACCGCTGCGGCGAATATGCCGACGTCGGCCGGCAGCGCCCCAAGGCAGGCGTCCAGCATCTCCTGCGCGGTCTCGACCCGGAGCAGGGTGACACCTGCCGGCACCGGTTCCGCGCTCGGTCCCGACACGAGGACCGTTTCGGCGCCGAGCGCCACGGCGGCCGCGGCGATCGCATAACCCTGCTTGCCGGAGGAACGGTTGGCGATATAGCGCACCGGATCGATCGGCTCGTGGGTCGGGCCCGCCGTGATCAGCACGCGGCGCCCGGCGAGGATGCCGGGCTCACGAAAAAAACGCGTGATCGCGTCCAGTATCTCGTCCGGCTCCGCCATGCGGCCCGGTCCGTACTCGCCGCAGGCCATGTCGCCCTCATTGGGGCCGACCGTGGAAATGCCGTCCGCGATCAGGGTCTCAAGGTTGCGCCGGGTCGCCTTGTGCTCCCACATGCGCACATTCATGGCCGGCGCGATCAGCACCGGCTTGTCGGTCGCAAGCAGGAGCGTGCTGGCCAGATCGTTGGCCTGGCCCGTCGCCATACGCGCCATCAGGTCGGCCGTGGCCGGCGCCACGACCACCAGGTCCGCGTCGCGCGACAGCTGGATATGGCCGATTTCCGCCTCGTCGGTCAGGTCGAACAGGTCCTGCATGACCTTTTCGCCCGACAGGCTCGAGAGCGACAGCGGGGTCACGAATTCGGCTCCGGCCGCGGTCAGCACGACACGCACCGTGGCCGACCGGTCCCTCAGGCGCCGGATCAGTTCCAGGCACTTATAGGCGGCGATGCCGCCGCCGATGATCAGCAATATGCGTTTGCCTTCAAGCACGGTTGCAAAGGGCTCCGGTCAAAGCGTGTCGTGGGTCCAAGTATGCCACAAAGTCCGGCGCGGCGGTATCGGACGCGCGGCAATGGTTAGCAGTCAGAAAATCTGCGTCAGGGCCAGCACCATCAGCGCCGCGGCGACGACCCAGAGCGCAAGCCGGTTGGAGCGGTTCTGCCGCCCCTGGGCGCGCGCCAGCTGCTCGGTCGTGTGCGCGTCGAGCCGGATGCCTCCGCCATGGGCCATGTCTCCCAGCATATGGGCGGCCTGGCCCGCGCCGGCAAGCAGTTCGGGCAGTTCCGCCATGAACCGGCCGACCGAAGCCGCGCCTTCGCCGGCGTCCTGAAGCCGCCCTTCCGGCCCCATCCGGGACTGCATCCATTCCTCGACCACCGGCTCCGCGGTGGTCCACATGTTGAGCCGCGGGTTGAGCATGCGCGCCACCCCCTCGACCACCACCATGGTTTTCTGCAGCAGGATCAGCTGCGGCTGGGTCACCATGTCGAACTGCTCGGTCACATGGAACAGCTGGCCGAGCAGGCGCGCCATGGAGATGTCCTCCGCCTCGCGGTCCATCAGCGGCTCGCCGATCGCGCGCAGCGCCTGGGCGAACATGCGCGGAGACTGTTCCGAGGGCACATAGCCGGCATCGAAATGGACATCCGCCACCCGGGCATAATCCCGGGTGATGAAGCCATAGAGAATTTCCGCCAGAAACCGCCGGTCTTTAGGGGACAATCGGCCCATGATGCCGAAATCGACCGCCACCAGATCGCCCCGGTCGTCGACGAACAGGTTGCCCTGATGCATGTCGGCATGGAAGAAGCCGTCGCGCATGGCGTGGCGCAGGAAGTTCTGGATCACCATGTCGCCCAGATGCGGCAGATTGTGGTCCGATGCCTTGAGTGCTTCCAGGTCGCCCAGCGGAATGCCGTCGATCCACTCCAGCGTCAGAACCCGCCGCGAGGTCCGCTGCCAGTCCACCTCGGGCACGCGGAAGCCCGGGTCGGACGCGATGTTCTCCGCCATTTCCGAGATCGCGGAGGCTTCCATGCGCAAGTCCATCTCAAGCTGCACGGAGCGCGCCAGCGTGGCAACCGCGTCGACCGGGCGCAGCCGCCTGGTCGGCGCGTGCCAGGTCTCCGCCATCCGTGCCACGAACGCGAAGCTCTCCAGGTCCTGCGCCAGGCGTTCCTCGATGCCGGGCCGCAGCAATTTGACCGCGACCTCACGGGCCGCCCCGTCGCCGCCAAGGGTACGCGCCTTGTGCACCTGGGCGATCGACGCGGCGGCGACCGCGTCTCCGAACTCCGAGTAAAGCGCGTCCACCGGAGCGCCGAGGCCTGCGCGGATCTCGTCCCGTGCGGCGGCCGTGTCGAACGGCGGCAGCTTGTCCTGCAGGATCGACAGGTCGTCCGCAGCATCCACGCCGATAATGTCGGGCCGGGTGGCGAGAAACTGGCCGAGTTTGATGTAACTCGGGCCAAGACTGATCAGGGCCGCGGACAGCCGCTCGCCGCGGCCGTCGGTGCCGTCCGCCGGACGGCGCGAGAACGGCAGCCTGAGCTTCGCCAGCCTGATCGCCAGCCGCGCCGGCGCCGGCACCGCCGCCAACTGCTCTGGCGTCGCCAGCGCGTCATAGCGCGCAAGGGTCCGCCCCGCTCGGCCCAGCCGGACCAGATGTTTGATCGCAGTGAACATGAAGCTAAAGTCGCCAGCCCGAATGGATCGCCACGACACCGCCGGTCAGGCTGCGGTGGTCGACGCGGCCGAAGCCCGCATCGCGCACCATGCGGGCGAACATGTTCTGGTTCGGGAACCTGGCGATGCTTTCGACCAGGTAGCGGTAGGGCGCGCCGTCTCCGGTCACCGCCTTGCCGAGCGCGGGAATGGCTGCATTGGAATAGACGTCGTAGAGCGTGTCGAGCCCCGGGATCTGCACGGTCGAAAATTCCAGGCAGACAAAGCGTCCGCCGGGCTTCAGAACCCGGTAGGCCTCGGCCAGGGCGCGTTCGATGTGGGTGACGTTGCGGATGCCGAAGGCGATGGTGTAGGCATCGAAGCTGCGGTCCGGAAAGGCCAGTTCCTCGGCATTTGCGACCGCGTAGCGCAGCCGCCCGGCCGTGTCGCCGCCGGCCGTGCGCTTGCGGCCTTCCGCGATCATCGCCGGATTGATGTCGCACACCGTGACCCGCGTTCCCGCGCCGCCGGCGGCCAGGATCCTGCGCGCGATGTCGCCGGTGCCGCCGGCCATGTCGATGACCTCGAACGGCCGGTCGGACCTGGGCGGTGCCAGCCAGTCGACCAGCACGTCCTTCCACAGATGGTGCAGGCCGCCCGACATCAGGTCATTCATCACGTCGTAGCGGTCGGCGACCCTGTCGAAGACGTCGTTGACCAGCGCCTGGCGCGCGCCGGCATCGACCGGGCGATGGCCGAAATGATCCTGCGCCGGACCCGGATCCGCGTCTTGCGTTTTTTGCCGTGCTGACGTCTTGTTCGACATGACGCGAGACCATAGCGCAGGCGGCTCATGAGCGCTATTGATGCAGTGCCGCATGGCCGACAATCTGCGCATCTGGTTACCGCGCGGCAAAGATCGATGATGGGGAAAAATGCCTGAATTGCCGGAAGTCGAAACCGTGGCGCGCGGCCTGGCCCGCGTCATGGAGGGCGCGCATTTCGCCCGGGTTCAGGTCAATCGCCCGGACCTGCGTTTTCCGTTCCCCGAAGGCTTCGCCCAACGCCTGACCGGCCAGGGCATCACATCGATCGCGCGCCGGGCCAAATACATCCTCGCGCACCTGTCGGAAGGCGACATATTGCTGATGCATCTGGGCATGTCGGGCCGGTTCCTGATCCATGACGCGGAGGGGACCGCCCGGCCCGGCCGGTTCTACCACGATGCGGGCGGCGACGAAGAAGCCGAGCCCCATGCCCACGTGGTCTTCACGCTCGATGACGGCACCCGCATTGTTTATTCAGACCCCCGGCGGTTCGGCCTTATGGACCTGTTTCCCCGCGGCCGGCTGACCGATCACAGGCTCTTGAGGGATATCGGCATAGAGCCGCTGGGCAACGAATTGTCCGGCGCCTTCCTGAACCGGGCTCTGCGCACCAAACAGACGCCGTTGAAGGCGGCTCTGCTCGATCAGAAGATCGTTGCCGGCATCGGTAATATATATGCCTGCGAGGCGCTGTTTCGCGCCCGCCTGTCGCCGCGCCGGCTCGCGCGCACCTTGACGTCGAACGCCGGCACCACGGAACGGGCCGAGCGTCTCGCGGGTGCCATCCGCGACGTGCTCGGCGACGCCATCGCCGCGGGCGGCTCGACGTTGCGCGATTATGTCCGCACCGACGGCGAGCTCGGCTACTTCCAGCACGCGTTCCAGGTCTACGACCGCGAGGGCGCGCCCTGCCCGCGCCCGGGCTGCGGCGGCACGGTCGGCCGCGTCGTCCAGGCCAACCG
>JBPCWF010000217.1:0-5200 GCA_051009775.1 Hyphomicrobiales bacterium
CGGAACGCGATGTCATCGACCGGGGCCGCACGGCGCTGTCGCGGATCGACAACGAGACGCTGCAGGTGATCGTCCGCGACCGGCTCGAGCTTCGGACCTGTGTTGCGGCCCTGCGCCGCCGCATGCGCGGCGACGGTCCGCCCCCGCCCGAAACGCCGTGGGGCTTCGGGCGGTGGGTCGGCCATATCTCACGCAACTGGACCGAGCCCGGCTTTCGCCTGGACGGCGTTTTCCCGTGGCTGCGGGAGGCCGACAGGCTGATGAGGGAGGACGACACGATCGCCCTGGAGCGCCTCATCCTCGAGCAGTCCTACATGCGCCTGCGCCGCCAGGCCGGAGAGCACGAATTCGACTTCGAAGCGGTCGTGATCTACGTCCTCAAGTGGAACATCGTCGACCGCTGGGGGCGGTACAACGCTGAGGCCGCGGCGCGGCGCTTCGACGACCTTACCCGGGCCGGCCTGGGTGCCTATGCAACCCTGTCTTTCGAAGGAGAGGCCTGATGGCGAAGAAATCGGCGGACACGCGCACGCCAAGCGGTGAAGACACGAAGAGAAGCGCCGCGACGGCCCGCAAGCGCAAAGGCGCGAACGGTTCGGCATCTGCCGCGCGTGGCAAGGCCCAGGATCAGGGCAGCAACGTGAAGGCCACTGCCCGGATCGTGGCCGTGCAGGATGACCTCGTGCAGATCGAAGTCGAGGAAGGGCTGGACGGCCGGCGCGCGCCGCTCGTCAAGAACGAAGTGATCTACATATGTCCGGGCATCCCGAACGAGCGCGGTGAACAGGAACGCCTCAAGGCTGAAGTGCTGCGGGTGCGCGGCGCCACAGCCGACGCCCAGGTCTACGAGAGCACCCAGGGCGTTGCGGTCGGCGATGCGGTCGATCAGAGCAACGAAATGCTCTCGGTCGAGCTCGGGCCAGGGCTGCTCAGCCAGATCTACGACGGGCTTCAGTCCCCGCTGCCCAAGGTGGCGGCGGAGTACGGTATCTTCCTGCCGCGCGGCGCCGATGTCGCTCCGCTGGATACGACCACCAAGTGGTCTTTCGTTCCAACGGTCAAGGCCGGCGCCCAGGTCGCCGCCGGCGATACGCTGGGCACCGTTCAGGAGGGCCGGTATACGCACAAGATCATGGTGCCGTTTGACTGGCCGGGCGAGCTCCGCGTGTCCTGGATCCAGGAAGGCACCTTCCAGGTACGCGAAGTCGTGGCGCGCCTTGAGGACAAGGCCGGCCGGGAGCGCCCCGTCTCCCTGTCGCAGAAGTGGCCCGTGCGCCGGCCGTTGAATGGGAACCTGCTCAAGCGCAACCTTTCGCACCGGCTCTATCCGACCGAGCCCGTAATCACGACCCAGCGCCTGATCGATACGTTCTTTCCCATCGCCCGCGGCGGCATGGCCTGCATTCCAGGACCCTTCGGCGCCGGCAAGACCGTGCTTCAGAACGTCATCTCGCGTCACTCCTCGATCGATATCGTGATCGTCGTCGCCTGCGGCGAACGCGCCGGCGAAGTGGTGGAGACCATCAACGAGTTTCCAAAACTCCCGGACAGCCGAACGGGCGGCACCCTGATGGACCGCACCGTCATCATCTGCAACACGTCCTCCATGCCGGTGGCGGCGCGGGAAGCCTCGATCTACACCGGAATCACGCTGGGCGAATATTACCGGCAGATGGGTTTCGACGTCCTCCTGATCGCGGATTCGACCTCGCGCTGGGCCCAGGCCATGCGCGAGACCTCGGGCCGGCTGGAGGAGATTCCCGGCGAAGAGGGTTTCCCGGCCTATCTGGAATCCTCAATCAAGAGCGTCTACGAACGCGCCGGCGTCGTTGAAACCAATGACGGCTCGATCGGCAGCCTGACCATGATCGGAACCGTTTCGCCGGCCGGCGGCAATTTCGACGAACCGGTCACCCAGTCGACGCTCGCAACCGTCAAATGCTTCCTCGGACTGTCCGCCGACCGGGCCTATAAGAGGTTCTATCCGGCAGTCGACCCCCTGATCTCGTGGTCACGCTATCTGGGCCAGATGGGGTCCTGGTTCGACGAACATATAGAGGCGGGCTGGAGCAACCGGGTCGAGGAGATGCAGGACCTGCTGCGGCGCGGCGAAGGGGTTCTCCAGATGATGCAGGTGACCGGCGAAGAAGGCGTGACCCTGGAGGATTTCGTAATGCACCAGAAAGCGCTCTTCGTCGATATGGTCTACCTGCAGCAGGACGCCTTCGACGACGTCGATTCCTCGGTGTCGCTCGAACGGCAGAAACTGACCTTCGGCAAGGTCTATGGAATCGTCAGCCGCAGCTACAATTTCAAGGACAAGAACGAAGCGCGGGACCACTTCACGCGCCTGACGGGCCTGTTCAAGAACTTCAATTACGCCGCGGAGGCATCGCCCGACTACAGCAGCCTTCTGACGCAGATCGACGAGCTTTCGGGACAGGCACCCTAAGGGCCGATCAGGGCAAGACCCGCACCTCGGCGCCCGGGGAATTCCGGCTGGACATCGCGTCGGGCCGGCGACAAGATTTCGCGTTGTCAGAGATCTAGCCTGACCGGGCGGCGCATATGCGAAACGGAGATGCCTCACCTTTGCGCCGCACTGCCCGCTTCGCCCCGATCGCACGCTGGACATCTCCTTCCGTCACCATCCGCATCGACGGAGAGACCGTCGAGGTGCCGCTAGGTCAGAGCATTTTGACCGCGGTCCTGTCGCACCGGGCAGTTTTAAGAACCCAGTCGGCAAGCGGAGAGCCGCGGGCCGGCTTCTGCCTCATGGGTGCGTGTCAGGAATGCTGGATCTGGCTGGGTGACGGACGACGCGTGCGGGCCTGCACAACGCCGGTAGCCGAAGGCATGGAAATCCACAGCGCCGCGCCACCGGGATTTCCGGGCGATGCATAGCGTGGTGGTCATCGGCGCGGGCCCGGCCGGCATATCGGCGGCCGGCGCGCTGATTGACCACGGTGTCCACCCGGTGGTGATCGACGAAGCGCCGCGCCCGGGTGGTCAGGCCTACAGATCGGCCGCGCCGAATGTCGAGCTCGACATGGCCCGTCTTCTGGGCTCGGAGTTTGCCAAGTACCGCCGCATTCACGCAAGCGCCGAACGTCTGCGCGAACGTGCGGACTATCGGCCGCTGACCACCGCCTGGGGCCTCCATGAGGGAGAGCTCTATACGCACGGGCCGTCCGGCACCGCATCGATCCGCTTTGACGCCCTGATCCTGGCGACCGGCGCAACGGACCGCATCTTTCCCGCCGCCGGCTGGACCAGGCCCGGCGTCTTCACGCTCGGCGCCGCCCAGGTTCTGCTCAAGGACCAGGGCCATCTGATCGGACGCAAGGTGGTATTCTGCGGCAGTTCCCCGCTGCTCTATCTCGCAGCACTTCAGTATCACCTGGCCGGCGCCGAAGTGGTGGCGGTTCTCGACACGACATGCTTCAGCGACAAGGTCATGGCCGTGCCGAAGCTCGCGTCGAATCCCACAACGCTATGGCGCGGCCTCTCATACATGCGCGCACTGCGCGGGGCGGGCATCAGGCTGGAACACGGCGCCGAGCTCATCGAGCTCAAGGCGGCGAACGGTGAGGACGATGAGCAATCCGGCGTCGGCGCGGTGTCGTTTCGCGACCGCAACGCCAAAGCGGAAACTCTCGAATGCGACGCGGTCGCCCTGGGGTTCGGGTTGCGTCCGGAGGCTCAGCTCGCCGCCCTGGCGGAATGCGCTTTCCACTACGACTCGACCTACCGGCAATGGTTTGCCACCACGGACCGCGACGGACGGGGGCGGGACAATGTCTATCTCGCCGGAGACGGCGCGGCGATCGGCGGCGCCGATGCCGCGGAAGTAAGCGGCAGACTGGCCGCATTCGCCGCCCTGACCGATTTGGAGCTGGCGGCACCGTCACACGAAATGGCACGGCTGCGCCGCCGTCTCGCTCGCCTGAGGCGGTTCCAGGCGGGGCTCGCCCGTGCCTTTTCCTGGCCTGGAGCCGGGGCAGGCGCTGTGAACGACACCACGGTGGTCTGCCGGTGCGAGAACGTGACGGCCGGCGACATCCGACGCACCGTCACGTCAGAGTTCGGGCCGCCGGAGATCAACCGCATCAAGGCGCTGACCCGGTGCGGCATGGGACGCTGCCAGGGCCGCTTCTGCGAACCGGCGGCCGCGGAGATCGCCGCCAGCAGACTGCGGCAGCCATTGCAGAACATCGGCAGGCTCAGGGGCCAGGCGCCGGTGAAGCCGCTGCCCGTGTCGGCGGCATTCGAAGTGAAGCAGCCGTCATGACCGCCAGGACGACACGGACCGCGATTGTCGGCGGCGGCCTGATTGGCTGCTGGACCGCCTTCTTCCTGCGCCGCAGGGGCCATGCGGTTACGGTCATCGAGAAAGGCTATGTCGGCGCGCAGGCAAGCGGCGTCAACTACGGCAACCTGCGCATCCAGGGGCGCCATCCCGGCCAGTTGCCGCTGTCGCTGCGCGCGCAGGAACAGTGGGAGCGCTTCGGCGATCTGATCGGAGAGGAGTGCGAGATCACGCCCACCGGGCATCTCTATATCGCCCATGATTCAGGCCAACTGGAAAGGCTCGGGAAATACGCCCGCCAGGCGGACCAGCACGGCCTGGACGTCACCCTGCTCGACCCATCCGGCGTTCGCAAGAGATGGCCCTGGTTCGGCGACGACATTGTCGGGGCCAGTTTCTCGGCCCGCGACGGCTGCGCCAATCCGCGGCTCTCGACACCGGCGGTCGCGCGTGCGGCCGTGCGTCTTGGCGCGGACATCCTGGAACAGACGCGTGTCCTGTCCATCGACAAGAAGGGATCCGGCTTCACCGTCACGACGGATCGCGGGATCACCATCGAGAGCGACCATCTGGTCAATGCCGCGGGCGCATGGGCCAACGACATCGCGGCCATGTTCGGCGAAACGGCGCCCATGTTCGCGGCCGGACCGCCGCAATTCGTCACCGAGCCCCTGCCTCACTTCATCGCTCCCTCGGTCCAGTCGGTCGACGGTCTGGTGATCTTCCGCCAGGTGGCACGCGGCAATGTGGTGGTCGCGGGCTACCCGCGCGGCCCCTGCGACGCTGTCCTCAACCGCGCGCCCGTGCCGCCGGCGAAAACGCTCGCCACCATGCGCCGGCTGGGAGAGGTCGTTCCCGCCTTGGCGAACGCCCATGTCATCCGGGTCTGGT
>JBPCWF010000218.1:0-2627 GCA_051009775.1 Hyphomicrobiales bacterium
CCTATGGAACCGGTCAAGACAGCGCGGCGCACCTTGCCGGGCCAATTTCAACAACCGCCGGCACGCGGGCAAGGGGCGTCCGGGCTTTGGCGGCTGCAACGTACCCTGAGGGCGACCGCGAACACACGGTGCGAGGCCACAAGGTGCTGATCGCGCGCTAACGGCTCCCAATCAGGTTTCGTCCGACGGCCCCTCCCCATTCTCTCCGTCGCTCCCGCGAAAGCGGGAGCCCACTGGCCGTTCAGCATGCAAAAGCAACCGCCAATGGATTCCCGCTTTCGCGGGAATGACGACGGAGCGTGGTGTTTCGCCTCAGTGCCAGCACGGGCCTTTTCGGCGCCCTAAACCTCGATCTCACCCTGGCTGACGCGCACCGCCCGGCCGCCGACCCTGACCGCCGTGAGTGCGCCGCCCGCCACATCAGCCTCGATGTGGATCTGGCTCGGGCGGCCCATTTCGTAGCCCTGTTCGACGAACCATTTGTGGGTGCCGTCGGAGAGGTCTTCGGATGCCGCGATCTGGCCCGGGAAGGTTGCCGCCGCGGAGCCGGTGGCCGGATCCTCCGGCACGCCGAAGTCGGGGCCGAACATGCGCGCCCGGTAATGCGCGGCCGAACTCTCGCCGCCTTGCGTGTAGACGAACACGCCGACCCAGCCGCGGCCGCCTGAAATCTCCTTCCAGGCCGCCGGCTCGATCTCGGCACGGGCGACCGCGTCCATGTCCCTGAGCGGCGCGAACAGGAACGTGTTGCCCGCCACATGAAGGCCCGGCGCATGGCCCCCTGCCCCGACGTCGTCGGGCGACAGCGACAATGCCTTTGCAACCATATCCACCGGCGGCACGTCGGCGACGGGCTCGGGCAGGACCGCGTTGGTGAACTGGCCGAACGGCGGCATTTCACGCTGCTTGGTGACCTCGACCGACAACAGGCCGACCTGCTCCTCAAGCCGGATCTGGCGCTCGAACGCGTCGTTGCCGGCTTCCGCGATCTCCGCCAGCACGATTGCGGTGCCGATGGTCGGGTGTCCGGCAAACGGCATCTCGGCCGCCGGCGTGAAAATGCGCACATGCGCCGTGTTGTCCGTTTCCCTGGGCGGCAGCACGAAGGTCGTCTCGCTCAGATTGAACTCGCGCGCGATCCTCTGCATCTGATCGCCGTCGAGACCGTCGGCATAGGGCAGCACGGCAAGCGGATTGCCGCCGAACCGTTCGCCGGTAAAGACATCGAGCGTGAAATATCCGTACTTCATGTGAGCCTCGCTGTTCTCTGGGGGAATGCGCTTCAGACCTGCTCCGCGATCAGCGCCTTGACCGCCCGGATCTGTGCTTCGTTGCGCTTGTAGAATGTCCATTGCTTCTTGCGCGTGGCGGTCACCAGACCGGCCTGGACCAGCACCTTGAGATGCTGCGCCGCAGCCGGCTGGCTGACGCCCAGCTTCTCGGTGAGAAACACCGCGCAGACGCCGTCCGCCTCCAGGTCGCCATCGACCTGCGGCGGGAAGTTGCGGGTCGGCGCCTTGAGCCAATCCAGGATCAGCAGCCGCTTGTCATTGGCCAACGCCTTGAGCGCAGGTTCAATTGATTTAGTCATATAACTATATTGCGATATTATTGGCTCGCCTTCAACAATATTTTCGGCTCAGGCAAAACCACACGACATCAATGCTTTAAGTGGTGACAGTGAACGGATTTCGTAGGGAAGAACCGACGGCTCACGCGAATGTGTCCTCATGTGACGGCGCCGGGGCATGGATATCAGCGCCTGCCCTGCCGTTTGGCCCCGAACTTGCTGAAAAAAGCTCAAATGTTCCGTACCGGCACCGCCGGCGCGGCCCTGCACTGCAAAAGAGTTGCTCATGTCCCTGGTTCAGAACAACGTTTCGCCTTCCTTCGCAAGCCCGGCCGAAGCGGCACCGGCCGTGCCGGAACCGAAGGAAGGCATCCGGCAGTTCATCACCCGGATTGCCTATGGGACCGCCTGGGCCTGCGTGCCCAAGCGCGCACGGGTCCTGCCGCATATCTGGTGGGCCGTCATCAAACACTTCCTGACGCCCGGGCCGGCCCGCGGTATGCCCGATAGCGCCGGTGCGCTCGACTTCGGCGAAGGCCTCGCCGGCGTCTGTGGCCGTCGGACGCCCGAGGTCGCGCTCAAGGCCTACGCCACGGGCCTTTATCCGTTCTGCCATGTCGGCCCGATCAAGTGGTGGACGCCACCCGAGCGCTGGGTCCTGTTCTTCGATCAGACCCATCTGGAAAAGAACCTGCGCCGCACCCTGCGCCAGAAGAAGTTCACCGTCACCTTCGACCGGGAGTTCGACGCGGTGATCCATGCCTGCGCCGAGCCGCGGCCAGGCCGCTATCATCTGACCTGGATCCACCGGCCGTTCCTCCAGGCGTTCAAGGCGCTGCATGAGATGGGACATGCCCATTCGGTCGAAGTCTGGAACAAGGACGGTGAACTCGTCGGCGGCCTCTACGGGCTGGCGCTCGGCCGGGTGTTCTTTACCGAGTCCCAGTTCTTCCGCGCCCGCGACGCCTCCAAGGTCGGCTTCGCGGTGCTCAATCGGCACCTTCAGGCCTGGGGCTTTGCGATCAACGACGGCAAGAACGAAACCCCGCATCTGCGC
>JBPCWF010000219.1:0-4297 GCA_051009775.1 Hyphomicrobiales bacterium
TCCTCGTCGAGCTGGGGCAACAGGTCTTCAAGGGTCTCGAAGGCGAGATAGGGGTTGATCGCTTCGGCGCCATAGCCCGCAAGCGTGCAGAACTGATGGATCTCGCGCGCCTCGCCGGTCTCGACCACGAGGCCGACCGAGGTGCGCAGGCCGCGCCGGATCAGGTGATGATGCACGGCCGAGGTCGCCAGCAGCGAGGGGATCGGTATCCGCTCGGGCCCGCACAGGCGGTCGGACAGGATGATGATGTTGTAGCCGTCGCCGACCGCGTTCTGGGCGCGCTCGCACAGGCGGTCGAGCGCGGGCTTCATGCCGTCCTTGCCCTTGTCCGCGGCATAGGTGATGTCCAGGGTGAGCGTCTGGAAATGGTTGTCGGCGATGTCGCCGATGGTGCGGATCTTCTCCAGGTCCTCGTTCTTGAGGATCGGCTGGCTCACTTCGAGCCGCTTGAGCGACGAGGTGCCTTCGAGGTCGAGCAGGTTGGGCCGCGGGCCGATGAAGGACACCAGCGACATGACCAGTTCCTCGCGGATCGGGTCGATCGGCGGGTTGGTGACCTGGGCGAAGAGCTGCTTGAAATAGGTGTGCAGCAGTTTGGGCCTGGACGACAGCGCCGAGATCGGCGTGTCCGTGCCCATGGAGCCGACCGCTTCCTGACCGGTATGGGCCATCGGCGTCATCAGGAATTTCATGTCTTCCTGGGTGTAGCCGAAGGCCTGCTGGCGGTCGAGCAGGCTGGCATTGGTGCGCGGTGCGCGGCCGTCGACCGCGGGCAGGCGCTTCAGGAGGATCTGGGTGCGGTCGAGCCATTCCTGATAGGGGTGCGAGCCCGACAGTTCGGCCTTCAGGTCCTCGTCGGAGATGATGCGGCCTTCTTCCAGATCGATCAGCAGCATCTTGCCCGGCTGCAGGCGCCATTTCGACACGATGCGGCGCTCGTCCACGGGCAGCACGCCCATCTCAGACGACATCACCACCATGCCGTCATCGGTCACCAGATAGCGTGCCGGGCGCAGGCCGTTGCGATCGAGCGTGGCGCCGATCTGCTTGCCGTCGGTGAAGGCGATTGCCGCCGGGCCGTCCCACGGCTCCATCAGCGCGGCGTGATGCTCGTAGAAGGCGCGGCGCTGGTCGTCCATCAGGGGATTGCCGTGCCAGGCCTCCGGGATCAGCATCATCATGGCGTGGGCCAGGGAATAGCCACCCTGGTAGAGCAGCTCCAGCGCGTTGTCGAAACAGGCCGAATCCGACTGGCCTTCATAGGAGATGGGCCAGACCTTGCCCATATCGTCGCCGTAGACGTCGGAGCTCATATTGGCGTAGCGCGCGTTCATCCAGTTCATGTTGCCGCGCAGGGTGTTGATCTCGCCATTGTGGCAGATCTGGCGGAACGGCTGGGCGAGGCTCCAGGACGGGAAGGTGTTGGTCGAAAAGCGCTGGTGCACGAGCGCGAGCGCGGAGGTAAAGCCCGGGTCCTGGAGGTCGGGATAATACTGCGCCAGCGCCGGGGCCAGGAACATGCCCTTATAGGTGATGATGCGGGCCGAGCAGGAGGTCACGTAATATTCGGCGAAGTCGACATCGTCCATGGCGAGCACCCGGTTCGACAGGAGCTTGCGCACGACATAGAGCTTGCGCTCGAAGGTGTCCTCGTCGGCGATCGCGCTGCCGCGGGCGATGAAGACCTGGCGATGAACCGGTTCGGTCGGCTTGACCGTTTCGCCGAGCACGGCGTCGTCGACCGGAACGTCGCGCCAGCCGATGACCTCGAGGCCTTCCTCCAGCGCGATTTCCGCCAGCGTGCTCTCGATCTTTTCCCGCTGGGCGTCGTCATGGGGCATGAACAGATGGCCGACGCCATAATGCCCGGGCTCGGGCAGATCGAAGCCCAGGCGCGCCGTCTCCTGCTTGAAGAACGCGTGCGGGATCTGCACCAGCATGCCGCAGCCGTCGCCCGCCATGGGATCGGCGCCGACCGCGCCGCGGTGCTCCAGATTGCTCAGAATCGCCAATCCGTCCTCGACGATCTGGCGGCTCTTCTTGTTGTGGATGTTGACGACGAAGCCTATGCCGCAATTGTCATGCTCGCGCGCGGGATCGTAGAGGCCCTGGGGCTCGGGCAGGCCGGGGCGGGCTATGCGCGGCGGGACAAACCCGGGCAGACCGCTTTCGCCTTGATCCCCAGTGTTTGTCGGCGTCACTCGGTTCGTCATTCTGCTCTACCCTCTTCTTCCCCCGCGGCGTGCGGCGTCTGGTCCTGCGGCCGGGCGGCGTGGTCGCAATCGACCCGTCGCGCCGGGGCGTCCTGCAAGTCCGGCTGTGTGGTGGTGCCGCATGCCCGACGGGTGTGTTCTGCGCGCCGGTTCGATCGGCGCATTTTCACCTCTTTCGGGCCGGGGTGATCCGCCAAACCGGCGGATCGGGTCGCACCCCCTGCCGACGGATGTGGCGCACGCAGCCGGCATTCCCGGGTCAGCCGGCACGCGGTGCAATTCCGTTCGGCAAGAAAGGACAACAATCCTGTCCTTTCTAGCGGTCAACATGCCAGAATTGGCCGGATAGCACAAGATAGAGGGTGGGCATTTTGCGCCGCTGCCTATAATTTACGCAAACCTCGGTAACCTCCCAGAGCGTCAGATCAATGACACGTCAGACCGCCCCTTTCGGCACGTGGGCTTCGCCGATCACCGCAGGCATGGTCGCCGGACAATCGCTCCGGTTCGATTCCGTGCAGTGGGTCGGCGACACGATCTACTGGTCGGAGATGCGGCCGGCCGAAGGCGGGCGCGCGGTGGTGGTCGCCTGTGACGCCGCCGGCGACATTCGCGACGTGACGCCGGACGCCCATTCCGTGCGCTCGCGGATCCATGAATATGGCGGCGGCGCCTACCTGGCGTGCGAAGGCGGTGTGTTCTATGTCAACGACAAGGACCAGGGCGTCTACAGGGTCGACGGCGCAGGTGCTTTTGACAAAATTGCCGTTGCTCCGGGCTTTCGGGCCGCCGATTTCGCCTATGACCGCGACCGCCGCAGGCTGATCGCCGTCGGCGAGCGGCATGCCGGCGACCACGACGCGATGCCTGAAAACCTGCTGGTCAGGATCGGTCTCGGCGGCGAGGCGGTCGAGCCGCTGGTGCAGGGCGCGGACTTCTACGCCTATCCCCGGATCAGCCCGTGCGGCACCAGGCTCTGTTGGATCGAATGGGACCTGCCGGGCATGCCCTGGGAGGCGTCGCGCCTGATGGTCGCCGATCTCGATGGCGACGGCGCGCCGGGCTCGGCCAGCCATCTTGCCGGCGGTGACGGGCATCATGTGTTCCAGCCGCACTGGGGCGAGGACGGCAGGCTCTATTTCGTCTGGGACAAGACCGGCTGGGGCAACCTCTATGCCTGGGACGGCGCTGAAGTCCAGGCCCTGGCGCCGCTCGAGGCGGAATTCGGCCGGCCGCTCTGGGGCCTGCGCACCACGTCCTATGCGGTCCAGCCCGATGGAACCGTCGTGACAGTCTATATCGAAGACGGGCTGTTCAGGCTCGCGCGCCTGGCGCCCGGCGAGAGCGCCTTGCGTCCGCTCGATGTGCCATTCCGCCAGATCGACGGCATCTGCGCCGGACCGGAGGGCATCGCGGCGATCATTACCGAAGACGCGCGGCCGCCGTCGGTGGTCCGTCTTCCGGTCGACCCGAACGGCAGCGGCGCGCCTGAGATGCTGCGCGAAAGCATGACCGCATCGCTCGGTGCCGATGCGGTTTCCGCCGGGCGGCACATCGCGGTTCCGCTGGACGGGGGCGGCGTCGTCCATGCGCTCTACTATCCGCCGGCGAGTGCGGAGTTCGAAGGCGAGGCCGGCACCGCCCCGCCGCTCGTCGCCTCCGCCCATGGCGGGCCCACCGGCATGGCGGACCGGGGCCTCAAGCTCAAGATCCAGTACTGGACCAGCCGCGGCTTTGCCTTTGTCGATGTCGACTATCGCGGCAGTGCCGGCTATGGCACCGCCTATCGCGATGCGCTCAACGGCCATTGGGGCGTGCGCGACGTGGACGATGTGGTGACCGCCGCCCGCTGGCTGGTGGACCAGGGGCTGGCCGACGGCGAGCGCATGATGATCTCCGGCGGCAGCGCTGGCGGCTTCACCGTCCTGTGCGCGCTGACCTTCCACGATGTCTTCGCCGCCGGTGCGTCCTATTACGGCATCGGCGACCTGCAGAAACTGCTCGACCTGACCCACAAGTTCGAGTCGGGCTATCTCTACAACCTGACCGGCACCTCGCCCGGCGCCACGCAGGAGGTGTTCCGC
>JBPCWF010000220.1:0-3272 GCA_051009775.1 Hyphomicrobiales bacterium
GAATGACGGCGAGCACCGGGCCGAAGACCTCTTCCTGGGCGATCCGCATCTTATTGTCGACATCGGTGAAGATCGTCGGCTCGACGAACTGGCTGCCCCTGGCGCCCGGCCCCGAATAGGGTCCGCCGCCCAGCACGCACCGCGCGCCCTCCTTCTTTGCGATGTCGATATAATCGAGGATTTTTCGATATTGCGGCTCCGTCGTCACCGGCCCGACATGGGTGTCGAGCGACATCGGATCGCCTATCGTCGCGCTTTTCGCGACCTCGATAAGCCGCTCGACGAACTCATCGTGGATCGAACGTTGCAGCAGCAGCCGCGAGCCCGCGATGCAGGTCTGGCCGGTAGCGGCGAAGATACCGGAAATCGCGCCCATGACGGCGGCTTCGAGATCGGCATCCTCGAACACGATGTTCGGCGACTTGCCGCCGAGTTCGAGCGTAACCGGCTTGATCTGCCTGGCCGCGGCTTCGTAAATCTTCTGGCCGGAGAGATCGGACCCGGTAAAGGCGATCTTGGCGACGTCCCTGTGCTCGACGATTGCTGCGCCGGTATCGGCGCCGAAGCCGGTGACCGTGTTGACCACGCCTACGGGGAAGCCTGCCTCATCGATCAGCTTCATGAATTCGAGCGTCGAGGCGGAGGTGAACTCCGATGGCTTGATGACCGCGGTGTTGCCGGCCGCAAGCGCCGGCGCCAGCTTCCATGCGAGCAGCAGGAGCGGCGAGTTCCACGGCGTGATCATGCCGATCACGCCCAGGGGTTCGTAGCGCGTGAAGTTGAAGATGCCAGCCTTGTCGGTCGGAATGACCGCGCCTTCGATCTTGTCCGCCAGGCCGCCGTAATAGCGGTACCATTCGGCAAGGTACTTCGTTTGTGCACCCATCTCGGCGATCAGCTTGCCGTTGTCGAGCACTTCGACTTCCGCCAGATGCGCGGCGTCACGCTCGACCAGCTCGGCCAGCCTGCACAGGAGCTTGCCGCGCTGGGTCGGGAGCATGTCGGCCCAGCCGTTCTCGAAGGCGGCTTTCGCGGCGGAAACGGCGGCATCGACATCCTCCGCGTTGCCTTGCGCGATCCTGGCCCAGACCTCGCCGCTGTAAGGGTTGGTCGTGTCGAACCAGGCGCCTGATGAAGGCTCGGCCCAACCGCCATTGATGTAATGCTGATAAGTCTCCATGGCACACTCCTCCCGCCGGTCTGGGGACTGTCGGTATTCCTGGTCAGCCCTCGAACTCTTCCCGAATCGACAGCCCATGCTGGTCGAGGGCCGGCACGTCGGTCTGCCGTTCCCCATCTATTTGAACCGGCAGATCAGCGACCGCAACCTCCGCATCCGCGAAGCGGACCGTGAGATTGCGCAGAAACTCATGGTTCGACAAGTCCTCGACGCTGCTCAACCGGGCGCAGGCGATGCGGGAGGCGCCCAGCATCGCCATCAGTTCGGCCATGTCCTTCTCCCCGAACAAGCGGTTGATCTCCACGTCCATCGCCGGCCTGTTCGCGGCCCGGCTCGTATTGTCGGCGAAACGGAGATCGGTGCCGAGGTCGGGTTGCCCGAGAATGCGATCGCAGAAGATCCGCCATTCGCGGTCGCTCTGGATGGCGATCAGGATCTGAGCGCCATCGCCTGTCGCATAGGCGCCGTAAGGCGCGATGACACTATGGGTCAGCCCCATGCGCGCCGGCGCCCCGCCCATATAGCGGTGGCCCATCAGCGGCATGTTCATCCAGTCGGCCATGACATCGAACATCGAGATCGAAATGTCGACGCCCTCGCCGGTGCGCCCGCGCTGGATGAGCGCTCGCAGGATGGCTGAAAACGAGGTCAGACCGGTGCCGATATCGGTCAGGGAGACGCCGACACGGGCCGGATGGTCGGCCGTGCCCGTCACCGCGCACACCCCGCTCTCGGCCTGCACCAGAAAGTCATAGGCTTTCTTTTCCTCCGCCGCGCCGTCGCGGCCGTAGCCTGTGATCTCGCAGGTGATCAGTCCCGGATTGTCGAGCCGGAGCTGCGGCCCGCCGAAGCCCCGCCGCTCGACCGCGCCGGGGGCTAGATTGTGCAGAAACACATCCGCCTGCGCCAACATGGTGTGGAGCAGCGCCGCGTCGACGGGGTCGTTGAGGTCGATGCAGATGGATTCCTTGCCCCGGTTGAGCCAGGCGAAAAACGTGCTCTGCCCGCCGGCGCCCTTGTCATAGCGCCGCGCGAAGTCGCCATCGGGCCGTTCGACCTTGATGACGCGCGCACCGGCATCGGCGAGCAGCAGGCCGCAATAAGGCGCGGCCACCGCCTGCTCGAGCGACACGACGAGCAAGCCCTCGAGCTCACCTTTCAATGCCATAGACGCCCCTCTCCTCACTCAACGTTGCCGCCCAGACAGCCGGCCCGGCTCGGGAGCCATAACCAGCCAGCATGGAAATTTGGCATAGCATCGCTTCGGACAATGTATTTCTATTATGGCATGCTCCCAACGGAGTTGTGAGCCAACTCTGCGCTCGGTCCACCGGGTCAAACGGTGGCAATCGGCCCCCGAACGAGGTGACATGAAAAGCGAAGAATTCCCATCATTGCTGCTGACCACGCCCGAGCCGCATGTCCTGCTTGTGACGCTCAACCGGCCCGACGTCGCCAACGCCTTCAACACGCAGATGGCACGCGATATCGTCAGGCTGTTCGAAGACCTCGCAGCCGATCCCGGCGATACCAGATGCGTGGTCCTCACGGGGGCGGGTGAGCGCGCGTTCTGCGCCGGCGGCGACCTCAAGGAACGCAACGGCATGACCGATGAGGCCTGGGGCCGCCAGCATCTGGTGTTCGAACGGATGATCCGGGCGGTGCTCGATTGCCCGGTGCCGATCATCGGCGCCGTCAACGGTGCGGCCTATGCCGGGGGCTGCGAGATCGCCGCGGCGACCGACTTTCTCTATGCCGCCGACACCGCGCGCTTCGCGCTGACGGAAGTGACGCTCGGCATCATGCCGGGTGCCGGCGGCACGCAGACCCTGGCGCGGGCGATGGGCGAACGGCGGGCGAAGGAACTGATCCTCTGCGCAAAGCCGTTCAGCGCGGCCGAGGCGCTGGACTGGGGCTTCGTCAATGCGGTGTTTCCGAGAGACCAACTGCTGGGCGAGGCTCTGGCGACGGCGGCGCGCATCGCCGGCAACGCGCCGATCTCGGTCAGGCAGGCGAAGCAGGCAATCCATCGCGGGCTGCAGATGTCGCTCGCCGACGGCCTCGCCTTCGAGATCGAGGCCTATAACCGGAC
>JBPCWF010000221.1:0-3258 GCA_051009775.1 Hyphomicrobiales bacterium
GCATATGGGTGCGCGGCACCGTGGCGGCGTCTTCCGATGCCTTGGACGGGTCACAGGCCCAGCCGGTGACGTAGTGGTCGGCGACCGCCTCGTTGCGGGCACGCAGCACGTCGCCGGCCCACCAGAACTCGAAATTTCCCTCCGTGGTGCCGGCCTCGTCGCCGGTGCCGGGATCGACCGGGCGCCAGCCCTGGGCCGGCCAGCGCACGATCTCGACCGCGCGGGCGTCCGGCCCGTCGATCAGTTCGCCATAACCTTTGAGGGTTTCGGGCGTGGCCTCGACCGGCTCGATCTCGAACCCCGGACGGTCCGGCATGTCGGCGAGCGCCGGCGCCAGATCGGGGGCCGTGCCGTCCATCAGGTGATGCCGGCGCGCAGGCAGTCGTGGACATGCAGGATGCCGGCCGGCCGGCCCTCGTCGTCGAGCGCGAACAGCACGGTGACCCGCGGTTCCTCGGCGGTCATCAGACGCAGGGCCTCTGCCGCCCGGGTCGACGGGCGGATGGTCTTCGGATCGGCGGTCATGATCTCGCTCACCCTGCGGTGGATCAGGTCGCCGTCCATGTGCCGGCGCAGGTCGCCGTCCGTGACGATGCCGACCAGGCGGCCCTGGCCGTCGACCACGCCGACGCTGCCGAAGCGCTTCTCCGACATGGTGATGAGCGCATCGCTCATTCGGGTGTCCGGCCCGGCGAGCGGCAGGTCGTCGCCGGTGTGCATCAGGTCCGACACGCGCGCCAGCATGCCGCCGAGCGCACCGGCCGGGTGGAAATTGCGGAAGTCGGAGGCATTGAAGCCGCGCGCCTCGAGCAGGGCGACGGCGAGCGCGTCGCCGAGCGCCAGCATCATGGCCGACGAGGTGGTCGGCGCGCGGGTTTCGGCACAGGCCTCGGGCGCCTCGGGCAGTTCGAGCACGATCGTCGCGGCGCGCCCGAGCAGGCCGTCCGGTTCGGCGGTGACCGCGACCAGCGTGACGCCGAACCGCAGGCAATAGCCGATCAGGTCGCCGAGCTCCCGGGTTCGGCCGGACTTGGACAGGACGATCACCGCATCCTCCGGCGTGATCATGCCGAGGTCGCCGTGGCTGGCGTCGGTCGGATGGACGAACTGGGCCGGCGTGCCGGTCGAGGCCAGGGTCGCACCGACCTTGCGCGCGATATGCCCGCTCTTGCCGATGCCGCTCAGGATGATGCGTCCTGGGATCGCCTGCAGGCGCGCCACACATTGTTCGAAGCTGGGGCCCAGGCTGTCGGCAAGCAGACGCAGGCCGAAAACCTCGGCGGATATGACACGCCTCGCCACCTCAAGGGCGTCGGGCGGCGTCTTCAGTCTTTGATGCACGTCGGTTGTGGCCTCAAGCAAGACCCGCCCCCCAAAGGCGAGCTGTGGACGCGAGTCAGTCGTCCCCACCTGTAAACCACGGAACCGCCTGCGTCGTAAAGACCCGACGGGAGAATGCATCGTACTTTGTATGCAAACTAACGCGCGGCGCGGCGGCCGCCGTCAGGTGACCGAAATGGTTCGCGCCCGGGCGGCGGTCCTGAGCGCGTTCGGGTCGACCGAGAACAGGCATTTGGGCGTGCCGGCCGCCGCCCACACCACGTCGTGACCGAGCAGGTCGCAGTCCATGAAGCACTCAAGCGGCTGGGCATGGCCGAACGGCGCGACGCCGCCGATCGCGAAGCCGGTGACGGCGCGCACGAAATCCGCGTCGGGCCGCTCAAGCCGCTCGCCGATCTCTTCGGCCGCCTTGTCTTCGTCCACCCGGTTCACGCCGGACACCAGAAACAGGTAGGGCTTTTGCGACGCGGCGCCGCGAAAGACCAGGGATTTGACGATCTGGCCGAGCGCGCAGCCGCAGGCGTCCGCGGCTTCGCCCGCCGTGCGCGTGCTCTCGGGCATCTCGAGCACATGGATGTCGAGGCCGAGGGTGGCGGCCGCATCCCGGACACGGGCGGCGCTGCGCGGAAGGTCGGACATGGCGCGGTTCAATACACGATGGCGGCGCCGGCGTCCATGACGGGCGGTCACGGGCGGGCTTCATTTCGGTCCGCTTTGAAGTAAACTCGCCGTTGCTTTAACGGGCGAAGACAGGCCGATGGCGCGCAGACACCGCGAAACCAAACTCCCGGCCCCCTTCCTCAAACGGATCCTTGCAAGGGAGGATGCGATCAGGAAGGAGAAGGGCTACCCGTTCGACCTGCCGTGGCTGAACGGCGACGCGTTCGAGCTTGAGTTCACCACGCCCGTGACGATCTTTGTCGGCGAGAACGGGACCGGCAAATCCAGCCTGATCGAGGCGGTCGCGGCCCTTGCCGGCTATGATGAAGCCGGCGGCGGGAAAGGCTACCGGCCGGTCGATCATTCCAGCGCCATCGACAAGAGCGGTGCGCTTCTGGCGGATGCATTGCGCGGCCAGTGGCTGCCCAAGGTGACCACCGGCTGGTTCTTCAGGGCCGAGTCGTTCTATTCGGTGGCGCGTTACCTCGACCAGGCAGCGCTCGACGATCCTTTCGGATCTCCTCCTCCTGATTTTCTGTCCTGGTCTCATGGCGAAGGGTTCATCCGCTTCTTCGAAGAGCGGTGTGCGCGTCAGGGTATCTACTTCATGGACGAACCGGAAAGCGCGCTATCGCCGCGCCGGCAGCTGGAACTGCTGCGGATCCTCAAGCGTATCCATGATGCCGGTAACGCACAGGTCATATTCGCGACGCACTCGCCCCTGCTCATGGCGTTTCCAGACGCCCGCCTGCTCGAGATGACCCGGCTGGGAATCATGGAGACCGACTTCACGGAGACCGACCATTTCCGGCTCTATCGGGAGTTCGTTGCGGACCCCCGCCGCTATGTCGAAGACGCGCTGGCCGGCGACGGCAGTTAGTTTCGGTTTTACTGGTCTGCGCCGGCAAGCAGGTCCGCAAACAGTGCCTGCTTCTGTGCCTTCTTGGCTTTCAGCGCGGCCATCAGGTCGTCCGGCCTCAGCATGCCGCCGTTCCAGGTCGCGATCTGGTCCAGGCCGTCGGCGACGGAATGATCGCGGGCGTAATTCGACGCCTGCTTGATGCCGGCGATGGCGAGCGGCGATTTCGCCGCGATGTCGCGGGCCATGGCGAAGGCGCCCTCCATGAGGGACGTCCGGTCCCCGAAGACCGCATTGCACAGGCCCCACCCGTGCGCTTCGCCGGCGGAAAACCGGCGGCCGGTGAACGCCAGCTCGTGCGCGATGCCGGGGGCGATCAGCTTCGGCAGGCGCTGCAA
>JBPCWF010000222.1:0-11553 GCA_051009775.1 Hyphomicrobiales bacterium
CTGGTTTCGCCCGCAGTGGTCGACGTCGGGATGCTCGCCATGTCGGCCGGCCTCGCCGCCGAAAGCAACCATCCGCTGTCGCGCGCCATCATGACGCTGGCCGCCGAACGCGGCGTCACGCCGGTCACGGTAGAGGACGTCCGCGAGCATCCGGGCCACGGTCTCGAAGGCATCGTGGACGGCACGCCGGTCAGGCTCGGCAGCCGCGCCTGGTGCGGCCTGGGCCCGGACGGGCAGGACCCCGACGCCAAGCCCGGCCACCTCGAGCTCTGCCTGCAGGTCGGGTCGCAGAAACCCGCCGTCCTGCGGTTTGAAGACGCCCTGCGCCCCGACGCGGCCGGCGTGGTCGGGAGGTTGAAGGCACAAGGCTTCCGGGTCGAGATGCTGTCCGGCGACCGGGTCGAGACGGTCGCCCATGTCGCACACCGGCTGGGTATCGACGACTTTCGTGCGCAATGGTCGCCCCAGGCAAAAGCCGCGCACATCTCGGCAGTTTCCGCATCGGGCCACAAGGTGCTGGTGGTCGGCGACGGATTGAACGACGCCCCGGCGCTCGCGGCGGGCTACGCCTCGATTGCGCCCTCGAGCGCGTCCGACGCAGGACGCATGGCGGCCGATTTCGTGTTCCTCGGCGATGCGCTCCGTCCCGTGCTGGTCGCTCATCAGGTTTCGCGGCGCGCGCGCCGGCTGGTGTTCCAGAACTTCAGCCTTGCAGCAGCCTATAACGCCATCGCGATCCCGCTCGCGGTCATGGGGTATGCGAGCCCGCTGGTGGCGGCGATCGCCATGTCGTCTTCGTCGCTGCTGGTCACCGGCAACGCGCTGAGACTGAGGCTTGGCGCCTCGAAGCGGGCTTCCGGCCTGCCGGCGCCCAACCCGAGGGCAGTCGAGCCCGGCACGGACGACCGGACTGCGGCATGACCAACCTTCTGATCCTGATCCCCGTCGCCCTGTTCCTCGGCGCCCTCGGCCTTGCCGCCTTCATCTGGGCCTTGCGGTCCGGACAGTTCGACGACCTCGACGGTGCCGCCATGCGCATCCTCAATGACGACGACGACGACAAACCGCCACCCCCGACTTGATCCAGATCAAGCCTCCGGGTTCGAAGCCTGCGTTACCATGGGGGCAGACGGGACTACCGAGGAGGGGTGCGATGGCCTATGCAATCGATATATTGCGCAGGGAACACGCCAATATGCAGCGCCTTCTGGGCCTGCTCGAACACCAGATCACACTGGTGGAAACTGCCCAGCAGCCTGACTACGAGCTGATCAAATCGATATCGGACTATTTCGACGATTTCCCCAGAAGCTGCCACCACCCGAAGGAAGACGTGATCTTCGACAAGCTCAAGGAGCGCAACCCGGATGCGGCGGAGGCGATGGGCGATCTGGAGCACGAACATGGCGCCGTGGCGATCCGGCTGGCGGACCTGTCCCATGCCATCGACAACGTTCTGCTCGACATCGAGGTTTCGCGCGATCAGCTGGTCATGGTCGCCCGGCGGTTCCTTGAGGACGAGCGCAAGCACATGATGATGGAGGAGCGCTATTTCTTTCCCGTGGCGCTGGACTCGCTTGAAGACGAGGACTGGTCCGAGATCGAGGCACGCCTGACCAAACGCGCCGACCCCCTGTTTGACAGCATCGTGGAGGACAAGTTCCGCACCCTGCGCCAGGAGCTTCTGGAATGGGGAAAGGAAGCGAGCTGAGACCGCAAGTCCCCCGCACGCCACAGTGATCTGAAAATTGCTCGCCGCATGTGGCCTTTTGGTCATCTTGACAGATCGCGCTCAACCGCTCAGCTTCTCGGCGGGATTCGACAATCCCAACCGCCGGGTCGGGTATCGGGTGTGGTCGAGCCTTTTGAAGAGTGTTTTCGACAGTGTGTAAGTTCAAAAAGGAAATCGGAGATTGAATATGCGTCTGACCAAGTGCACCCAGTATGCCCTAGCCACAGCCATGGCGCTGGGTTTGAGCGTTGGCGCGGCGGCGGCAGCCGGCGATGCCGAAAAGGGCAAGAAGGACTTCCGCAAGTGCAAGGCATGCCATGCGCTCAAGGAGGGCAAGAACAAGGTCGGCCCGAGCCTGCACAATATCGTCGGCCGCAAGGCGGGCACGGTTGAAGGCTACAAATATTCTCCGAGCTATCTGGAAGCCGGCGAAAAAGGGCTGGTTTGGACGCCTGAGCAGCTGATTGCCTATCTCGAGAACCCCAAAGGCTTTCTCAAGACCTATCTCGGCCAGGACAAGGTCAAGAGCAAGATGGTGCAGAAGTTCAAGAAACAGGCGCTGCGCGAGAACGTGGTTGCCTATCTTGAAAGCCTGACCGAATAGGCATCTGCCGGCGCTCTGAAGGCGCCAGAGACAGCAATTCCGGGCCGCATAAGGGTCAACCCGCTGCGCATTCTGGTTAACCAGGTGCGCAGACGGGTTGGAATCTGTCGCAAACGCACTTGCTTATTCGTTTGAACACAATAGAGTGCCGCAGATGTTCGCGACCCCGGGGTTGCGGGCGGCGAAGCATGTCGGGCAAGGAAAACCGCCATGCAGTGTCTGTGGGGAGGGATTTTTCGGTCTTGAGGCGCGGTAACGCGCCGAAAAACAAGCAAGAAACAGCGGATCGAAATCAGCGTCAAACCACAAGAACAATCAACGGAGGATCAATATCGCACATGGTTAAACACACTTTATCGGCCCTTGGGCTGTCGCTCGGCATCTCGCTCAGCGCCTTGATGGCGCCGGCGGCTGCGGAGCAGGTCGAGATTAATTTCGTGTCCTGGGGCGGCGCCTACACCAAGAGCCAGGTCAAGGCGATGATCGAGCCTTACCAGAAGCTCAATCCCAACGTGAAGATCAACGTCATCGACTACAATGGCGGTCTGGCCCAGATCAAAGCTCAGATCGAAGCCAAGAACGTTACATGGCAGCTGGTCGACATGACCCCGCAGCGCGGCATTTCCGGCTGCGACGAAGGTCTGTTCGAGTCGCTCGAGAAGGTCGAATGGCCGGCTGGTGCCGACGGCACGCCGGGCCGCGAAGACTTCGTCGACGGTGCGCTTCTGGAATGCTATGTCGGCAACATCTCCTGGGCCACGGTGATGGCCTACAATTCCAAGCTGGTCAAAGGCGAGCCCAAATCGGTCGCCGACTTCTGGGACCTCGCGAAGTTCCCCGGCAAGCGCTCCTTGCGCAAAATCGCCGACGTGAACATCGAGTGGGGCCTTGAAGCCGACGGCGTTCCCCGCGACAAGATCTATGAAGTCATGGACACGCCGGAAGGCATCGACCGCGCCTTCAAGTCTCTGGACAAGATCAAGGCCGAGACCATCTGGTGGGAAGCCGGCGCCCAGCCGCCGCAGCTCCTGGCCGACGGCGAGGTTGCCTTCTCGTCCGCTTATAACGGCCGCCTGTACAATGCGATCGTGAAAGAAAAACAGCCGATCGTGCTGATGTGGGATACCCAGGTGTTCGACCTTGACGGCTTTGTCATTCCCAAGGGCGCCAAGAACAAGGACGAGGTGATCAAGTTCCTGAAGTTCGCCACCAGCACGGAAGTTCTGGCGCGGACCGCGGACTGGATCTCCTACGGCCCGCTGCGCAAGTCCTCAATGGCGTCGGTCAATCCGGAAATCCTGCCGCACCTGCCGACGGCTCCGGAAAACTTCAAGAACGCCTACCAGTACAATGTCGAATGGTGGGCCGATCACGAGACCGAACTGGTCGAGCGCTTCAACGCCTGGCTGGCCCAGTAATCGAAGGTCGCCGCGGCGTTTAGCGCCGCCACACGAATACCGCCGGGCCGCCATTCGCGGCCCGGTTTTTTTGTGCCGGAAGCTTACGGTGGAGAGAGCTTAAATCGCGACCGGTTCGGGGCTTGCCCTGAACGCCGCAAACAGCGAACAGTCGATGCCGGTCCGGCGTTTGATCCACAGCCACTGCCCCATGGCGATGAGGCTGTAGGAGAGCGCAAATCCGATCGCAATACCGTCCACGCCCAGGGACGGGAACAGGGCAATGCCGGTGCCGACCGCCATCACCAGACCCGCGCACAGGATCCACAGCGCACTGCTGTGATGGCCCTTGATCGCCATGATCGCGGTTGTGGGTCCGAACACCGCCCGGGTGACCATGGGCAGACAGACGATGAGGAGCGCCATGTGCCCCGCCTTGAAACCGTCGCCCACGACGGCCAGGATCTCCGCCCCGAAAGCCGCAACCACGGCGCACACCGCCAGCGCATAGATCAGGGCGAGCGTGTTGGCGCGCAGGATGTTTTGCCGGAACTCCGCATGGTCGCCGCGCTCATGGGAGGCGAAGATGTCCGGCAGGACAAGGGCGTAGAGCGCGCGCAGGCCGAAGGCCGCGAGCACGCGGAGCCGGAAGCAGATGTGCAGCACCGCGACTTCGGCCGGGGCCGCCAGGAAGCCTGCGAGCAGGAGGTTGAGCTCGATGAAATAGTCGGCGAGCAGCGAGATCGCCATCCACGGCAGGGCCGCCTTGCGCCAGGTCGCGGGCTCATGCGCCGCTTCGGTCCCGCGCGGAATGAGCCCTGCGCGCCGGATCAGCACCGCCTGCCACAGCGCGCTCGCCCAGAGCGCCGCAGCGGCCGTCGCGAGCAGCATGTCGACCGAAACCTGCCAGACGGCCATGGCGAGAAATGCAATGCCCGCAAGCATCAGCGCGGGCTTCAACAGGAGGTCCGGCAGAAGCGCGCCATATTGACGCCGGTGCGCGGTCAGGACGCTGCCGTTGAGATTGAGCAGCGCCAGAGCCGGAGCCATGGCCAGCACATAGATGGCGGAAAGCGCGTAGTGCCTGAGCGCCGGGTCGGAGATCACCGACAGAATGCCGAACAGACCGAGCCCGACGATCGCGCCGGCAATGGCGATGTTGCGGTAACCGCGGCGCACAAAGCCGCGAATGAGGTCGGCGCGGCCGCGCTCGACATATTGCGAAACGAACATCACGCCGACCGCCTGGTAGCCGAACGGCAGCACAAGCGCCAGGAGGCTGACCAGCGCCATGGTCAGGGCGAACAGGCCGAGCGTGTCGGCGCCGAACTGCCTGGCGATGACGATGTTGACGACGAAGGCGAGCGCGCCGCCGACCAGCCGTGCGGCCATCAGCACCGAAGAGCGGGTCAGCAACTGGGGCATGCTCAGGCGGCTCATGCGGAGATGCGGCCCCTGACGCCATGGAGCGCGTGCGCGCCCACGGCCTTGACGTCGCGGGCGACGTAGATCGCGCGGCCGATCAGTGTGCTCACGACGTCGGCGCTCAGGTTCCGGGCGGGCGGCGTCGCGATGATCTTGCCGGCCTTGCCGACAAAGCCCTTCTTGAACTGGTGCAGCCCTTTGTCGCCGTCGCTGCCGCCCAGGTCGTACCAGCGGATCCGCGGCTGCTTGGTGAGCCATTCCGCGATCCACCAGTGCATGACATATCCGGCCTTGAGCGGCAGGGCCCGGTGGTCGGTGGCGCCGTAGAGATAGACCGCCCGTTCGCCGGACGTGTCGATCACCGCGCCTGCGGTCGGCGTGCCTTCGTGATGCACCAGAACGATGGTCGGCCGATGCGCCTCGACCCGGCTGCGCATCAGGCTCGCCAGGGTGCTGATGGCGGAGAAATCCTGGAACCGCTTGCGGTCGAGCATCTGCTCGTAGAGCGCCATGAACCGGCCGAGCCCGTCGCACGGGTCGGCGAACTCCGCGGTGAAGTCGTGCTTTTCGGCTTTCTTGAGGTTATAGCGCCATTTCTGGTCGAGGCTCTTGCGCAGCGCGTCCGCGCCGATCGTCATATTGACCAGATACCGGTCCGGATGGGCAAGCTGCGCGCCCGGCTTGAAGCCGAGGCGTTCGAGCACGCCGGCGGTCGTGGCGCCGCGATCCGGGTCGGCATGCGGCAGGATGCTGAGGAAGCAGCCGCGCCGGTCGACATATTCGCGTTTGATCGCACGCATGATCCGCTCGAATCTGCGGGGATCGGCAGGCGTGCCGGGCCGCCGCCACAGCGGGCCCCATTTGACGATGGCCAGGCCCCGTTCGCTGCCCGGCACCCGGAACAGGACGACGACCGCACCGCCGATGATCTCGCCGTGCCGGCTGACCGTCACGGTTTCGCGCCGGCCGGCGCCCCAGCGGGCGCTGGTGAAACAGCCGGTATGCTCCTGCACCACATCGCAGAACGCCGCCGCGTGGCGGTCCCAGACGCTTCCGTGAACCACATTGAGTTCCACGCCCGAATGGTCCCGGTCGGCACCGGTCCGCCCGGTGATCCCGGGCCCCATGCGAATGTCGTCAAGGATGTCCTGGCTGCTCATGGTTCGGTTCCGCCTGTGAATGGCCTGATCGATCGAATTTCGGAGGAAGGCAGTGTTCAGCTCACGCCGTTGCCTGCCCTCTGGCCGACCTGCACGCCCTGGAGCGCCGTCCGCAGCCAGTTGAACCGCGGCAGGGTCGACACAAGTGCCCGAAGCGAGGGTTTCGGATCGCGCCACGACCAGGTCATGTGGACGTCGGCGCAGAGCGCCGCCCACAGGGCCCGCGTCAGACCGGCAAGCGATCCCGCCACACCGGCTTCACCGCGCATCAGCGCAAACTTGGTGCCGATCACGTCGCCGCAGGTCCAGACGTAGCGCATGCCGGCACGGCCGCTTGCGACCGGCGCGAGCGGCACGGCGGCGGGCGCCATGGCGAGGTCGACCGCCAGGCCGCTCAACGGCAGGCCGGCCAGTTCGGCGACCGCATGGCTGCCGGCGACCCGCGGGTTGAGCTCCAGGAAGCAGCGCGTGTTGCGCTCCTCGTCGACGATGAACTGTGCCAGGCCGACGCCGGTATAGCCGGTCTCGCGGGCCAGCCGTTCGGTGTCGCCCACAAGGTCCGCGCTCGGCACCACGGTCTCGCCGTCGACCGCAAGACCGGTGCCGTCGGGATGGTTGGTGCGCGCGATGCGGGATTCGACAACGCCCAGGAGCTTGCCGTCACGGGCGGCGAAATAGACGTTGTGGCGCCGGCCCGAGGCGAAGCGCTGCAACAGCAGGAACTTGTGCCCGGCGGGCCAGTCCGGCAGCGCCGATCTCAGGTGCTTCATGGTCTTGAAGATCAGAGCCTTCTTGTGGCCGATGCGCGCCGTCGTGCCGAGCGGCCGCAGCGTCAGCGGGAAACCGATGGCGCGGGCCGAGGCGATGAGGTCGCCATAGTCGACGGCGAGCCTGTAGGGCAGCACGGGAACGTCGAGGCTCTTGGCGAGCGCCAGGGCTTCGAGCTTATCGGAGAACAGCCTGACCAGGGCGGCGCCGGGCGACACCAGCTTGACGCGCTCGGGCAGCCCGCGCGGCGGTTCGGCCAGGCAATGGACGAATTCTTCGGCGACCGGAAACACCGCGACGATGTCGGGCCGGTCGGCGAGATAGGCCTTGAGCGCGGCCCGGAACGCGGCCGGGTCGTTGGCCAGCCGCGGATGGTCCCAGCTCTGCCAGACATGTCTGGAATGCTCGCACCCGCCACCGTCGCCTTCGAGGCCCATGACGATGCGGTAGCCGCGGGCAGACAGCGCCCTGGCGATGGCGAGAGCCGGGCGGTAATTGCCGAGCAGCAGGATGGCGCTGTCCTTGACCGCGGGATCGTGGCTCAGTTCCGGCACAACGGACGTGAGCTCGAGGATATCGTCGTCGAGCGCCGTCTCGGCGGAACAGATATCGGGGCTGGCATAGGTCATGTTCATCTTGTCGCCTCCCTCAAGCGAATGACACGTAACGGATCTTGGCCAGTTCGCTTTTGAGCAGCGTCCAGGCGGCATCCAGGTGGAACGCGGTCCAGCACACGATGCCCGTGAGCTTCGCGCCGTCTTCGAGCACGATGCGCAGGGGGTGATCGGTGTGCACCTGCCAGTCGATCAGAACGCTGGTCGCGAGCAGGCCGCAGGCGGCGGCAAACAGGATGTAGCGGTGCTCCACGATCGACTCCGAGGCGAACACCAGATAGGCGAGGCCGAGGGCGCCATAGGCGGCATAGGTCACCGGCTCGGACACGCCGAAGGCCGGCAGCACGTTTTCGTGCACCAGGAACAGGTCGTCCATGGCGAGGAACGCGGTGAACAGGCCGGCGACGACGAGAAAGCTCACCTCCGTGCCGCGCCCGCTGCGCATCGCCAGCACGGCGGCGGAGAACAGGCACACCGCGGCGCCGCCGATCCAGGTCATGATGCCCAGGTTCGACACCGCGCGGTAATAGACCTTGCAGCACTCGGTCTTCATCTCGGCCACGGCCAGTGTGTCGCGCAACAGGTCGCCCGGATCGATCCAGGGCTGTTGGGCGATGGCCGCCATCAGGAGCAGCGGCGGGACCAGGGCGCAGAACCAGATCGAAAACCCGATCGACCAGTGCCGCTCGTATCCCTGCGTGCGCGCCTCCATAAAGGTGCCGGTGGTGTCCATGCTCATAGCTCGCCTCTCCGTTGGCCTTTCAGGCTCTTAAGAACTCGGATGCGTGCCGAAGGGTGGGGTTTGGTGTGTTCGGTTGTGTCGTTGCCTTCCGCATCTGGCTGGGAATCAGCAGGAATCGTGCCACGAAGGCGCCCCGCACGCGGCGAGCGCTTGAGGTCGCGCCCGGCGACGGATGTTTGGTTAGCGAGGCCTTAACGCCGGCGCGGACTCCGGCGGAGTGCGGGGAATCCACCGCGTTCCGTTGATCAATACGGAACCGAAACAATATAAACAGAAAAAAACGCGGCACTTGGAGAGGGTGCCGCGCAGTGATTGCTTATGTCAGTGTCGCGACGAGTCCAACACACGCCGCACCTGCATTTCTGCCAAAAATCAGAAGTGTTCGCAAGTCATCTGAGTGTTACAAAATGGCAATTCCGCATCCGAAACGAATTGAAACGAGGCGCCTGCGCCGCTTCAGGCCTCCGGTTGCGAGCCCGAAATCGACCACCACATCCAGACCGCGGATGCACGGCAGGTCCGACCGGATAAGACCCGGTCCGCCCTTGTTACGCGATTGTCTGGCTTACCCTGAAGCGCCGGAAGGCATAGGCCAGCAAGAGGACGGTCATGAGGCCGATCAGGCTGAGGACGAGCCAGCTCGCCACCGCAAACCAGGCCCAGGAGTGCCCGCTCGCCTGCAGGGCCGCAAGTCCGGCGGCGCCGGCCGCAGCGCCTGCCGCCACGATGATGATCGTCTTCGCGATGAAGTCCACCAGTGTGCGGCCGATGAATTCGAAGTCGGCCCTGCCGACCGGCAGCAGTTTTGTCGGAAACAGCAGGAAGACCAGATTCTCAAGACCGTAGAGCAGCAGGTTGGAGGGCACGGTAAAAGCCGCCAATGCGATCAGGACGGCCGCCGCAGGCCCGTCGAAGAAAAGCAGGGTGCTCAAAATCATCACCAGTTCGATGGCGCTCGACAGCGCCACCGGCACCGCAAGCTGTCCCGCGCAGATCCGCCATGGCGCGACCGGCAGGGCCTTGTAGAGTTCGAGTGAGCTGAGCTCGCCGCGGAAATCACACACCAGCGAGCGCGGCATCATGAAGGCAATGAAGAAGTACAGAAGCCCGACGATGCCGCTGATGGCGGATGTGGTGCCGGCGCTCGCAAGGAGCGGACCCGTCAGCATCGCGATGACGAAGAAGACCAGGATCACCCTGCCGGAATTGCGAATGGCGTTGATCGCCTGACGCCAGGCGATCGGTCCAAGTCCGCCGAGAGCGGGCGCGCGCCTGAGCGACCGGCCCGTGGTCTTCTCGCTGGCCCAGAAGGAGGCGCCCTGCCGCATGCGCGCCCAGCGATTGCTGAGCCGATGGCTTGCGAGCAGCGCGTGGTCGGCGGCGCGGCCGTCCAATCGGATGATGACCGCCAACAGGGCCGCGTTGATCGCGATGGCGCAAGCGGACCACACGATCAGATCCGGGAATATGTTCTGCGCCAGGAAGAGCTGGGCGAAGACGGCGAAGGGCGCCAACACGATGCCGCCGATCCAGGAATGGCGGAACCCGGCGAGCACGTCGAAAACGGTCTTGTCCGTGGTTGCCGTCACGGTGAGCACCGCCGCGGCAATGAGTGCCGAGAGCAGTATTATGGCCGGCTGCCGCGCCCGCATGATCGGGCTGCCTTCAAACGCGTGAGCGCACGTGCTGAACGCGGCGGTCGCCAGCTGAACGAACAGCAATGTCAGAAGCGATCCGGTGAATGCGGCAAACCCGGTGCTTGCGCGCCCCGGGATGAGCAGCACGAAGATCGCCGCGCTCAGAACGGCGCCTGTGAAATAGGCGCAGATCTTATAGACGACCAGACTGCGGCGGCTGAACGGGCCGGCGAACAGAAAGTTGATTTCGTTTTGCGAGAAATGAAGTGCGGGACCGGTTGCGGCAAACACGGTGAAGAGACAGGCACCGAACAATGCGAGCGGCATGAAATCGCCGATATGGGCACGCATGCCATTCGTGTCCTGGAACGGGTTGTGGCCCGTGCCATCGCCCGGCGCCAGAAGGCCTGCGCTCAGAATCAGCCAGACGATCCCGGCGGCGGCAACAAGGAACAGGGCGCCGCGCAGGCTTGCAAACTGGCTCAGGCGATAGCGGACGCCGCCGCGCAGACGCAGCAGCAGAAGCTGGCTGAGTGCTGCGTCCATGGTCTATTCCGCCGCGGCCTGCGCATCCGCGGTGATTGCGAAAAAGGCCGCTTCCAGGTCGGCATCGCCATGGGTTCGACGGGCGTCGCGCAGCACTTCGTCCATGGTGCCGAAACGCCGGCACGCGCCCTGATCCAGCACCAGCACGTGGGTGCACAGGTTTTCGACCAGGCTCAACAGATGCGAGGAGATGATGATCGCCGCACCGGCCTGCGCCCGTTCACGCATCGAGGCTTGAATGTTGCGGATGCCCAGGGGGTCGAGCCCGGTCAGCGGCTCGTCGAACAAGAGCACCTGGGGATCGTGCAGAAAGGCGCAGGCGATCGCCACCTTCTGGCGCATGCCGCGCGACAGGTCGTGCGCCAGGGCATCGCGCTTTTTCGCAAGATCGAAGGACTGCAACAAGGCCTCCGCCTTGTCCTCGAAATCCGCAACCCCGTAGGAAGCGGCCGAGAAGGCCAGATGCTCCCAGACCGTCAGCGTATCGAACAGGCGCGGGTCGTCGGGAATGTAGCCAAGGGATTTCTTGGCCTGGATCGGCGTGGTGACGATGTCGTGGCCCGCGATATCGAGGCTTCCAGAGGTCGGTCCGATGATGCCCGACAGCGCCCGCAATGTGGTTGATTTGCCGGCGCCGTTGGAGCCGACCAGGCCCAGAATATCTCCGGGACCGACCTCGAAGCTGAGATCCTCGACGGCGACGAGGTCGCCGTAGGACTTGCGGAAGTTTTTCACTGTGATCATGCGAACTCACCAGGCTGACACGGAAAGCATGGCGCCCAGCGCCCAACCCATGCCATGTAACCGCGCAACCTTAATATCGCGTCACTTTTTTTCCTCGAATGTTCTGGAAGCGGCCGGAGTTCACGCGCTAACTGCCGTCATTCGATGCCCTCCCGCACGGGCATTTCGTGCCGTGAGGCGACAT
>JBPCWF010000223.1:0-12005 GCA_051009775.1 Hyphomicrobiales bacterium
CGGCCGCGGTGACCTCCGACAGAACCGCCTTGAGCCGCTCCTCGAATTCGCCGCGATACTTGGCGCCGGCAATCAGCGCGCCCATGTCGAGCGCAAGCAGGCTCTTGTCGCGCAGGCTTTCCGGCACATCGCCATTGACGATGCGCAGCGCCAGCCCTTCGATGATCGCCGTCTTGCCGACGCCCGGCTCGCCGATCAGCACCGGGTTGTTCTTGGTCCGCCGCGACAGCACCTGAATCGTACGGCGGATCTCCTCGTCACGCCCGATCACCGGATCGAGCTTGCCCGCGCGGGCGTCCAGGGTCAGGTCGCGCGCGTAGCGCTTGAGCGCGTCATAGCCGCTTTCGGCGGATTCCGTATCGGCCGTGCGGCCGCCGCGAATGCTCTCGATCGCCTGGTTCAGCCCCTTGGGCGTAACCCCGGCCGAGCCCAGAATCTTGGCGGTCCCGGCGCTCTTCTCCATGACCAGCGCCTGCAGCATGCGCTCGACCGTGACGAACCGGTCACCCGCCTTTTCCGCCAGGGTCTTTGCGGTCTCCATGACGCGCGCCGTTTCGGGCGCCAGATAGACCTGTCCCGCGCCGGAGCCCTCGACCCGCGGCTGCGCTTCGAGCGCCGACTGGACCGCTTGCGCAACCGCCTTGACGTCACCTTCGGCCCGGCCGATCAAACGCGCGGCCAGCCCCTCTTCGTCGTCAACCAGAACTTTGAGAAGATGCTCGGGCGTGAGCCTCTGATGGCCTTCCCGCAGCGCAAGAGACTGAGCCGACTGCACGAACCCGCGCAGCCGCTCGGAATAGTTTTCGAATTCCATATGCGGCCTCTCCTTTCAGCACACGAACCGTCACTCTTTGAGACCTGACATGCCGTGCCTAGTTTGGATCAACACTTGTAAAATCTTGGTACACCCGGCAAAACCCGTTCGCGGCATTCTGCCATTTCTTCATATAGTGTTGCCGATTTATCACACAAGATGCGAAGCGTGAAAGATATCACATGACCAGTCCGCATGCCGCCGGTGCTGAGATCGCCGCCATTTACCGCTATCCGGTCAAGGGCCTGTCGGCCGACCGGTTGGACCGGACCGCGCTTGAAACCGGCAAATGCATTGCCTTCGACCGGGCCTATGCGATCGAGAACGGCGGCCGCGGCTTCGATCCGCTCAACCCGCAATACCTGCCGAAATCCAAGTTCCTGATGCTGATGAGCCACGAGAAGCTGGCGACGCTTGAGACCAGGTTCGACGACCAGACCCAGACCCTTCAGGTGCTGCGCGACGGCAAGCAGATCGCAACGGGAAAACTGGACGACCGTATCGGCCGCCAGTTGCTCGAGCAGTTCTTCGGCGCCTACATGGCCGACGCGGTGCGCGGCGCCCCGCGCATCGTCCACGCGCCGGACCACAGTTTCTCCGATGCCCCGGCGCAGTATCTGTCTGTGATCAACCTCGCCTCGGTGCGCGATCTGGAACGGGTCGTCGCACGGCCCGTCGATCCGCTCCGGTTCAGAGGAAACATCTACGTCGAGGGGCTCGATCCGTGGGTTGAATTCGACTGGATCGGCGGCGAGATCGCGTCATCCGGCGTCCCTCTGTTTCGCTGCGTCGATCGCATCGACCGCTGCGCCGCAACCAATGTCGACCCGGCAACAGGCGCCCGGGACATGTCGATCCCGCGCACTCTCATGCAGGCCTTCGGCCACATGTACCTGGGGGTATTTCTGGAAGTGATTGCCGATGGTTCGATTGCCGCCGGCGACAGCCTCAGCCCGTCGGGAACCTAGAGCGTGTCGCGATCACTCTGATTCGCGTCATCGCCCTCGTTCTTTGTTAAAGCACGTCTTTTTCCCGAAACCGGTGTCCACCTTCGGGAGACATGCTCTAGGACGCAGCTTCCTCGACGTTCTCCTCGGGCGGCTCCACGTCGTCCGCTACGGCTTCGGGCGCTTCTTTCGCCTTTGCCTTGCCGTTGGGGCGCCTGGCCCTTTTGGCCACGGTCTCTTCCGCCGCGCTCCCTTCCGCTGCGACGGTCTCGACCGCTTCCGTTTCCGCTCCGCCGTCTTCGGCCCGGGCCTCCGACACGCTCTCCCGAGTGTCCTCGGCATCACGCCCATCACCATTGGCCTGGCGCGCATCAGTGCGGGACCGTGCCGGACCGTTGTTGCGCCCGCCGGCGCCGCGGCCGGATTGCTCAGGCGCACATGGCTGGTTCTGGGATTGCTGCTGTTGCTGCGCCTGCGACGCCGCGATGATCCGCAGATAGTGCTCTGCATGCTGCAGATAGTTTTCCGCGGCTACCGGATCGCCCGACGACTGCGCATCGCGCGCCAGCGTGAGATATTTCTCCGAAACGTGCGATGCATTGCCCCTGATCTTGACATCAGGACCGTTGCTCTCAAAGACGCGATTGGTCGGACTGGACGGCCGACGGTTGCGCCCTCGGTTCTTCTTGGGATGTTGCCCCTGCCTCATCGCTTCACTTCTCAATTGCCACTATTTCATTGCCACTGGTCGTCTAACGTAGACAGCATCGTCCGAAAAAGCGCTGTCGTCTCACATTGAGGTTCCCTGGACCGCGTCATCCCGCCGAATCCTCTCAGCCGGGAATTCTGTCGCTACCCGACGTAAGTGCCTGGCGTCATATTGTTCGGCGGCCAATTCGTCTGGCCCATAACGTGTTCACCCGAAGAGCGGATCGAGACAACCTGTGAGGCTTGGGCGAACGCCCGTTCCATTACGCTGAAAACTCCTGTTCAGCGGTCAAGATTTATCGATGCCAAATGACAGGGTCTAAACGATACCGGGTTCCAAACTTGTGTCGCTTGTGACAGCCCGCCCCGTCGAACTACGCGGTCTCGTTAACGGGGGCCCGAAGGTTCGTGCACTCAAACTAGCCTCTCGGGGGCGCTTTTCCAACCTTTTTTTTCCATCTTCGGTCCAATTCGTTAAGGCCCCGGCGGCGCTCGGAAACCTTGACATTCTAATGATCGCGCGCGGCGCGCACGCAGCGCACCCGGCCGCTCAGGTCCGTAAGCTGCGACGGCAGGGCTGCGTCAAGCACGAACCCGGCGGCGTCCAGAAGTCCGGACACCACGTCCGCCTGTCCGTCACCGACTTCCAGAACGAGCCAGCCTCCCGCGTTCAGCCGCGCATGCGCCTGGCCCGCAATCCGGCGATAGGCGTCGAGCCCGTCCGCGCCGCCGTCGAGCGCTTGGCGCGGCTCGTGGCCGGAGACCTCGTGCTGCAGTGTCGCGATATCGCCGGACAGGACGTAGGGCGGGTTCGAGACGATCATGTCAAACCGGCCCGCATAGCCGGCGAGCCAGTCGGTGCAGACAAAGCCGAGCCGCCCCGCGACACCATGATCCCGGGCGTTCCGGCGCGCCATGCGCAAGGCCTCGAGCGATCGGTCGAAAGCCACGCCCATGGCGCCGGGGAGCTCGCGCATCAGGGCAACGATCAGGCAGCCGGAACCGGTGCCGAGATCGGCGATCCGCATCTCCCGGTCGCGTGCGCCCGTCAGGTCCGCGGCCTCGAGTGCGGCGGCCACCGCGGTCTCGCTGTCGGGCCTTGGGTCGAGCGTCGCATTGCTGATGCGGAACCGCAGGCTCCAGAACTCCCTGTGGCCGAGGATCCTGGCCACCGGTTCGCGCGCAAGGCGCCGCGCCACGCCGTGTTCGACGGCGCCGCGCTGCGCTGCATCGAGCGGCAGGTCGCCATGGGCGATCAGGTCACCGGCATCGCGGCCCAAGAGTCCGCAGACCAGAACCCGCGCATCGAGCGCCGCGCAGGGGATCGCCGCGGCTTCGAGGCGCGCACGGACGTCCGCCACCGCGGCGCCGAGCGTCGTCGCCTCGTCCGCCGCCACCGTCATCCGGCGACCCCGTCGGCGGCCAGCTGGCGCGTCTGGAAATCGGTCACCAGGGCGTCGATCATCTCGTCGAGCCCGATGCCTTCCAGGATCTTGTCGAGTTTGTAGAGGGTCAGGTTGATGCGGTGGTCGGTGACCCGGCCCTGCGGGAAGTTGTAGGTGCGGATGCGCTCCGAACGGTCGCCGCTGCCGACCTGTTCGCGCCGTTCCGCGGCACGTTCTGAATCCTGACGCTGCCGCTCGGCCTCATAGAGCCTGGAGCGCAGAACCTTCATCGCCTTGGCGCGGTTCTTGTGCTGGGACTTCTCGTCCTGCTGGGACACCACGATGCCGCTAGGCAGATGGGTGATGCGCACCGCGCTGTCGGTGGTGTTGACCGACTGGCCGCCCGGGCCGCTTGCCCGGAACACATCGATTCTGAGGTCCTTGTCCTCGATCTCGACGTCGACCTCTTCGGCCTCGGGCAGCACGGCGACGGTTGCCGCCGATGTGTGAATGCGCCCGCCCGATTCCGTCTCCGGCACGCGCTGCACCCGATGCACCCCGGACTCGAACTTCAACCTGGCGAACACGCCCTTGCCGTTGACGCCGGCGACGATTTCCTTATAGCCGCCCATATCCGCTTCGCTGGCGGACATGAGCTCCACCTTCCAGCCTTTCTGCTCGGCGAAACGCTGATACATTCGGTACAGATCGCCGGCGAACAGCGCCGCCTCTTCACCGCCGGTACCGGCGCGAATTTCCAGTATGGCGCTCTTGTCGTCGGCCGCGTCCTTCGGCAGCAACAGGATCTTGAGCTTCTCTTCCAGCCCGTGGATGGTCGCGTCCACGGTCTCGATCTCGGCACGCGCCAGCTCGATCATTTCGGCATCGGCGTCCGGATCGTCCATGATGCCCTGCAGCCCCTGGTGCTCCTCGGTAGCCGCGATGAGCGCGCGGCCGGCCTCAACGACGGGGGCCAGATCGGCATATTCCTTTGACAGCCGGACAAATTCATCCGCCTCGGGCCCGGTGGCAAGCTGCGCCTCCAACGCGTCGAATCGTGCGATCACCTTGTCGAGTTTTTCACTCGTGAACATAACGGATATGCACCCTCAAACAGGGTCCTCGGACATCGCAAGTGCTGGCGTTTTCGCTTCGGGAACCACGCCGGCCGGCGCGGTTCGGGTCGCTCAGCCCGGCGGTTCAGCCGCCAGCCTGCCTGAGCTTGTCGATATCGAGCGAACGGCCCACGACGATTTCACCCGTTGCACCTATCGCACCTATCGACCGGCCGTCAATTGAATAGTCCAGGGCCCCGCCGTCACGGGCGATCAGCACGAGCCCCGGCCGGTTGGGCACCCGATAGGAGTCGCCGGCCTGCAGCGTCCGCGTGATCATCACGTTGCCCTGCTCGTCTTCGACCCTGATCCAGACCGACTGGTTGGCCTTGAGGATCACCCGGGCGCGGGCCTCCTTGGTGCCGAAAACCTGCCCGCCGTCCGGTGCCGTCTCGGCACCCGACGCAGCATCAGCGTCCGTGACATGCTGGCGAATGAATTCGGTCAGCCCGCTCGTCTGGTCCTGGCCGGCGTCGCCGTCGGTCGCCGCCAGGCCCGCAGCGGACTTGTCGGCGGCGTTGAGCGAGTCGGCCGAGGTTCCAGGCGCCGGTGCGTTCTGCCCGTCGATTTCGGCCAGGCCGCGCTGCTGGATCCGCACCGTCGGCACCGCCTGGTCGAGTTCGCGCGCCTCCCGGTCGGCCGGACTGACGTCGCCGTTCACGGCCGCCCCGGGCGAAATCGAGCCGGTCGGCAACGCATCCGCGTCGCCCGACACCGCCTGCGCGCCGGAGGCCGGCGCGGTTTCCGCCGTGCGCGGCGCGGTGTCCTGCGATCCGTCAGGCAGGATGAACCAGACGATCGCGCTCAGACCGGCGACGAAGGCCAGACTTGCCGCGGCCAGGCCGAACACGGCCCCTGCACCGCGACCGCCGGCCGCCGGGTCTTTCCGGTCCGCCGCCGGCAGCAATGTCTTGTAATGCTCGATCACCGGCTCGGGATCGAGGCCGAGGAACTCCGCATAGACCCGGACATAGCCCAGGACATAGGACCCGCTCGGCAGGTCCTGCAGAACGCCATGCTCGATGGCGTGCAGATATTTGGCATTGATCTGGGTTTCCAGGGCCGCGTCCGCAAGCGTCTTGCCGACCCGCTCGCGCTCACGCTGCAGGAACCAGCCGGTCTCGCCGGCCGGATCGATCTCGCCGTCCGGCTTAACACGGAATGCCGTGTTTCCTTGCTCTTCGCTGGCCGATGGCCGCAGATGCAGGGTCATCGCAATCAGATTTCCTGCGTCGTTCTTCCGTCTAATGGGACTCACGCTTTGGGATCACGCCGCATCAGGGATCACATATCGGCCCTGAGCTCTCTCGAAGAGAATCATCACTTCGTTAAGAAATAGCTCACAAATTAGCGAATCAGCAAGCGATCAGGTGGAAATATTATGCCGCGCCGCAAACTCCATGAGTTTCGGGCGAATGCTGTGGTCCGGCAGATCCAGCAGCGCCATGAGTTCTTCCTGCAGTGCGCGCGCATTCAGCGACATGATCATGGACTTGACGGGCCCCACCGCAGCGGGCGCCATCGAGATCGATCTTAGCCCCAGTCCGATCAGCGCCATGGCCTCCAGCGGGCGGCCGGCCATCTCGCCGCACAGCGTGACGGGAACATCGAATTTCCCGGTCAGCTCGACGATCTCGCGCAGAACCTTGAGCACCACCGGACTGAGCGGATCGTAGCGGCCGGCCAGGCGCGGGTGGCCGCGGTCGCTGGCGAACAGGAACTGACACAGATCGTTACTGCCGATCGAAACGAAATCGGTCAGCGGCAGCAGGGCAGGCAACTGCCAGACCAGCGCGGGGACCTCGATCATGGCGCCGACCTCGACCTTGTCCGGCAGGTCGTGCCCGTGGGTCCGCAGGAATTCCATCTCCTGATCGACCAGGGTCCTGGCCCGCCTGAACTCATCGACCTCGGCGATCATCGGGAACATGAGCTTGAGCTTGCGGCCCTCCGCGGCGCGCAGCAGAGCGCGGATCTGCAGGCGCAGGAGCCCGGGCCGGTCGAGCGCCATTCGGATCGCCCGCCAGCCGAGCGCCGGGTTTTCTTCCTTCGTCTGGGCCATGTAGGGCAGCACCTTGTCCGCCCCGATGTCGAGCGACCGGAACACCACCGCCTTGTCGCCCGCCGTGTCCATGACCGTCCGATAGTAGTCCATCTGCGCCGTCATGCGCGGAAAGGTCGATGCGATCATGAATTGCAGTTCAGTGCGGAACAGGCCGATGCCGTCGGCGCCCGCCTCGTCCAGATGCGGCAGGTCGACCACCAGGCCAGCATTGATCAGAAGCGAGATCGGCGTGCCGTCGGCGGTCACCGCAGGAACGTCCCGGAGCTTGGCATACTGCGCCTGACGCTCCGCCCGGAAGCTGACCTTCTCGCCATAAGCCTGCTCGATATCGGCGGACGGCCGCACGTGAACCGCGCCCGTGTCGCCGTCGGCGATCAGCGCGTCGCCCTGGTCGATCAGATCCAGAATGCCTTCCGCCTCGCCGACCATGGGAATGCGCAGCGCGCGCGCGACGATCGCCACATGGCTGTTCTGCGTGCCTTCCTCGAGCACCAGGCCGCGCACACGCTGCCGATCGTAATCGAGCAGCTCGGCCGGCCCCATGTTGCGTGCCACGATGATCGCGTCCTTGGGCAGATCGCCGGTCGCGGCGGTGTCGGTATGGCCGGTCAGGGTGCGCAGCAGCCGGTTCGACAGATCGTCCAGGTCGTGCAGCCGCTCACGCAGATAAGCATCGGTCAGGCGCAGCATGCGCGAGCGGTTGTCGTTCTGGACCCGCTCGACCGCCGCTTCCGCGGTCAGGCCGGTCTCGACCGCTTCGTGCATCTTATGCGCCCAGCCGCGGTCATGGGCGAACATGCGGTAAGAATCGAGCACGTCCCTGTGCTCGCCGCCGCGCGCGACATCGGCCCGCGACATCATCTGGTCGATCGAGCTTCTGAGATCCGTCAGCGCGGTGGTCAGGCGCTCCTTCTCGTAGGGAATGTTGTCCGCGATCGGATTGCCGATATCGATCCGCGGTTCGTGCAGCACCACATGGCCGAGCGCGATGCCTTCAGCCAGCGCGGTGCCGGCGATGTGCCGCGCCCGCCCGGGCGCGAGGTCCCGCGTCACCGTTGCCGCCGCATCTTCCAGGTCGCCAGAGGCAATGATCTCCGCGAGCACCATGGAGGTGGTCAGAAGCGCCTCGACCTCTTCCTCCGAATAGCGCCGCCGCGCCTTGTTCTGGACCACCAGCACACCCAGTGCATGGCCGGCGCGCATGATCGGCACGCCGAGAAACGAATGATAGATCTCCTCGCCGGTTTCAGGCCGGTAGGCGAACGCCGGATGGCTTTGGGCGTCGGTCAGGTTGAGCGGCCGCATTTCCTCCGCGATCACGCCGACTAGGCCCTCGCCGACCTTGAGCTTGGTCTCATGCACGGCTGAGGGGTTGAGACCTTCGGTGGCGTAGAGTTCGAGCATCTCGTCCGCGCGCAGCAGGTAGATCGACCCCACTTCCGCGACCATGTTGGACGCAATCAGGACGACGATCCTATCGAGGCGCGCCTGCGCCGACTGCGGCTCCGCCATGACCTCGCGGAGCCGTTTCAGAAGAACCCGCGGGCCAACGACGGAAGATGTCATCAGCCCGTGTCCCGTTTCCCGGCGCTCTCAGCGCCAGCCACCGATTTTCGCACTCGCTGCATCAAGGCTTCCCTGGACCCAGGCCACAGGCCCGAGCCTATTCCGCATCCAGTTCATATGCGCTGTGCAAGGCGCGCACCGCCAGCTCCGTGTAGGCAGCGTCGATCAGAATGCTGATCTTGATCTCAGACGTGGTGATCGCCTGAATATTTATACCCTTGTCGGCCAGAACCTGAAACATGCGCGACGCCACGCCGGCATGGCTGCGCATGCCGATGCCGATCACGGAGACCTTGACGACGTCGGTCGAGCCGACCAGGCCCTGATAACCGATATCGCCCTTGGCCTGCTTGATCGTATCCATCGCCCGTGACAGGTCGTCGTCATGAACCGTGAAGGTGAGATCCGTGGTTTCGCCGTCTTCCGAGACGTTCTGAACGATCATGTCGACATTGATTTCGGCATCGGACAGGGGTCCGAAGATCCGCGCGGCGACGCCCGGCTTGTCCTGAACCCGGATCAGCGTCACCTTCGCCTCGTCCTTCGAATAGGCTATGCCGCTGACGATTTGCTTTTCCACGATATCTTCCTCACCGCATACGAGTGTCCCTGGGCCGTAGCCATGCGAACTGTCGGCGAACGGCCCGGCGGGCGGATCGAAGCTCGATCGCACCTGCAGCGGCACCTGGTTGGTCATCGCCATCTCGACCGAACGGGTCTGCAGCACTTTGGCCCCGAGCGAGGCCATCTCAAGCATCTCCTCGTAGGAGATCCGGTCAAGTTTGCGCGCGCGCGACACGATGCGCGGATCCGTCGTGTAGACCCCGTCCACATCGGTATAGATATCACACCTGGCGCCGAGCGCGGCGGCCAGGGCGACGGCACTGGTGTCGGAGCCGCCGCGGCCGAGCGTGGTCACGCGGTTATCCGGTCCCAGCCCCTGAAATCCGGCGATGACGGCGACCTGCCCCTCGCCCCACCGCCGCTCCACCTCGTCTGAATCGATCGACATGATGCGTGCGGCGCCGTGAACTTCGCTGGTGGTGATCGGGATCTGCCAGCCGAGCCAGGAGCGCGCCGAAATGCCCATGCCCTGAAGCGTGATCGCAAGCAGGCCGCTCGTGATCTGTTCGCCGGTCGAAACCACCACGTCATATTCTCGGGCATCGTGCAGCGGCGCGGCCTCGCGGGTCCATTTGACCAGTTGATCGGTCGTGCCGGCCATTGCCGACACCACCACGGCGACCTGCCGGTCGGCATCGACCTCGCGCGAGACATGCTCCGCCACATTGCGGATCTTCTCCAGATCCGCGACGGAAGTGCCGCCGAATTTCATCACCAAGCGGTCCATCGCCCGCCTTTCTCCGCGAGTATTCAGGGTCAATCGACCTTCATGGTTACGGCGTTGGCGTGGCCCATTTGGCTGCTGGCAAGGCGCGAAAGGCGCCGCAGTGTCGTCCACTTCAAGCCTTTCGCAACGCTGTCCAGGGGCCAAATGGGCCGCGTCCCAGAGGGATTTGACCAGATTGCCCCGCTGACATGACGTTCGTCGTCGAATGTGACCGGCATGTCCTTCCTCCTCACACCATGACAGTGGAACAATCTGGTCAAACCAACACCACAACCATGAAGGTCGGTTGACGAACCTTTATTGCCTTGAAACGCCACGACGATCCCGAACCTGGCGCGCGCTTCTCATACTCTGGCACACCGAGATATGCAACAATAGCAGCCCATGCACCTTGACAAACAGGTCCCGGCACGAGCAATCAAACTCCGGAAATGACCAAGCCAGCAAACAAAACCGCGGCACAATCCGCGCCCGAAGTCCCCACCAGCGTGGTCGAGGAGGAGCTAAAAAAATTCTCCGACCTTGCGGCGCAGTGGTGGGACCCCGAGGGAAAGTTCAAGACGCTGCACAAATTCAATCCCGTGCGGCTCGGCTATATCCGCGAGCATGCCTGCGCCCATTTCGGCCTCGACCGGGACGCCAGGACCCCGTTCACCGGCTTGCGTCTGCTCGACATCGGCTGCGGCGGCGGCCTGTTGTGCGAGCCGATGGCACGGCTTGGCGCCGAAGTGGTGGGCGCGGACGCGGCGGAAAAGAACGTCAGGACCGCGGCCGCCCATGCCCGCGAACACGGCCTCGACATCGACTACCGGGCGACCACCGCGGAAGACCTTGTGCGCGACGGCGAACTGTTCGACATCGTGCTCAACATGGAGGTGGTCGAACATGTCGCCGATGTCGGCCAGTTCATCGCGTCGTGCGCATCGCTGGTGCGGCCCGGCGGCCTGATGTATGTCGCCACCCTCAACCGCACACTCAAGGCCTTCGCGCTCGCCATTGTCGGCGCGGAATACGTCCTGGGCTGGCTGCCCAGGGGCACCCATCAGTGGGAGAAGTTCGTTACGCCGGCAGAGTTGTCGGCGGCGCTTGGCGCGTCGGGCATGCGGGTCACGGACCGCACCGGCGTCGCCTACAACCCGCTCGCGGACGCCTGGCGCCGGACCTCCGACACGGACGTCAACTACCTCATGCTGGCGGCAAAGCCGGAAAAAGCCTGACCGATCACGCGTCCGCCGCCACGCCCGACAGCACGGCGCCATGGGTCTCCAGCACGCTGTCGAACGCCACGCAGAACCGGTCCAGATGTTCATCGCCAAGCGCGAGTGACAGCGTCATGTAGCCGCGCGGCGCCAGATAGATACCGCGCGCCAGCATCTCCAGGTGGAACAGCCGCAGCGCCTCCGGCCGGGCGCGCTGGGTGTCCGCCGGCCGCCTGATCTCACCGGCCTGGAAATGGATGCACAGGATGGATCCGTAGCCCGTCACCTGCGCCGCGATGCCCCGCCCGGCGATAATGCCGTTCAGGCGGTCACGGAAGGCGTTGCCCCGGTCGCGCAGCCGGTCCGCGACGTCGGCGGTGAAAACGTCGCGCAGGCCGGCGACGCCCGCCGCCATAGACAGGACGTTGTTGTTGAAGGTGCCGGCATGCGGCAGTGCGTTCTCGCTGCGCGGATCGAACCTGGACATGATGTCCGCGCGACCGCCGAACGCGCCGAAGGTCAGGCCGCCGCCCAGATACTTGCCGAAGCTGGTCATGTCGGGGATCACCCCATATTCGCCCTGAAGCCCGGCCCGCCCGAGCCGCGAGGTCATGACTTCGTCGAAAACCAGGACGCAGCCGGCGTCGTCGGCGAACCTGCGCAGGCCGCGAAGGAAGCCGCTGTCGGCCGGGATCGCACCGCCGCCGCCGGCCATGGGTTCGACCAGGACGGCTGCGACCTCGTCCGCCCGCTCGCCGATCGCATCCATCGTCCGGTCGAGATCGTTGTAGACGCCGTAGATGAAATCGAACGGCACGTTCACCCGCTCCGCATAGGGCGCCATGTACAGAACGC
>JBPCWF010000224.1:0-3603 GCA_051009775.1 Hyphomicrobiales bacterium
CCTGAGAACCTGGAGCTCAAGCAGGCGCTCTATGCCAAGCTCGGAGACCTGGTTCCGGCGGACGTGGTGATCGCGTCGAGCACCTCCGGTCTCTCCATGAGCGACATCCAGGCGCAATGTCCGACGCCGGAGCGCACGGTGGTGGCCCATCCGTTCAACCCGCCCTATCTCCTGCCGCTGGTCGAGATGATCGGCGGTGCGAAGACGGCGCCGGACACGGTCGACTGGGCGGCTCGGTTCTACCGGCTGAGCGGCAAGGTGCCGCTGATCATGAACAGGGAAATCGCCGGCTTCATCGCCACCCGGTTGCAGGAGGCTCTGTGGCGCGAGGCGCTGCACATGGTCGACAGCGGAGAAGCGACGGTCGAGCAGATCGACGATGCGATCGTCAACGGGCCGGGCCCGCGCTGGGCGGTGCTCGGGCCGTGCATGGCGTTTCACGTGGCGAGCGGCGAAGGCGGCATGGCGCATAACCTGGACCATTTCGGGCCGGCCCTGAAGCTGCCCTGGAGCCGTCTGGACTCGCCGGAGCTCACGCAGTCCCTGCGCGACCAGATGGTCGAAGGCTGCGAGCGCGCATCGCACGGCAAAGGTTTCGAAGAACTGGCGCGCGAACGCGATGCCGGGCTCGTGGCCATCGCCAAGGCCTTGAAGGGGCTGGCGAAGGATTAGGATCAATCCTCCCACGTCATACCGGCTCAAGGCCGGGATGACGGCAGAGAGCGTGGCCGCGCTAGGAGATATATTGACTGCCCGTGTCAGGCGATCCTGTTCTGGAGGGCGCGGAAGCGGTCCGCGAGCGACTTGCCTTCACCGGACGCATCGTCGCCGCCGGCATCCTTTGCCCGGTCCGCGGCCGCGGCTTCGGCCGCCAGGGCCTTGTCGGTTGCCTCGTTCATTGCACGGTCGACCGCCTTCGCAATCGCCCAACCGCCGGCCATGGCCGAGCGTCTGGATCTGGCGTCCGACCCGCTGACATCCGATCCGGTCGCGGTGCCTCGCCTCGACGGCGCCGCGACGGGCTGTTTCACCTCTCCGGCAGGCTGCTTCGTCTCCTCGGTGGCCCGTTTTGAGGGGTCGAGCTGCTCGTCCCACATCTGGTCCAGCTGATCGACCTCTTCGAGAAGCTTGGTCGTCTCCAGGCCCGCCGTGTTCAGTTCGGCGACCAGCTTGGCCCGCTCGCCCTCAAGCGACGAGATGCGGGCCTCGTAGTCCTCAATCTGCTGTCTGGACCTGGCGGTCAGGGCATCGAGATCCTGTTGCAGGGTAGACAGTTTATCCTGCTGTTCGGAGGTTTGGGCGCGTTCCTGCTCCAACGCCGCGGTGACGCCGGTTGCGGCCTCTCCCTTCTCTTCAAGCTGTTTGCGGGTCGAGGCGAGATCGGCATTGAGTTCGGCCAGCCTGGCCTCGGTCGCGCCGATGCTCTCACGCAGCTGGGCGATCTCCGCATCCTTGACCTTGATCGCGGCGCCGTAGCCTTGGGCCGTCTGGCTGTTCTGTTCCACTTTGGCTTCTCCGGCTTCGACCCGGCCGTGCAGAGCCGCGATTTCGGCGTCCCGTTCCGCAACGGTGTCCATTGATTTCTGAAGCGCCTGGTCCAGGGCCGTGCGTTTCAGGTCTTCGGCACCTGCGGCATCGCGCAGCCTGGCGGCTTCCGCCTGTGCGGCCTCCATCGCCTGCTGTGCCTGATGCACCGCGTCGTCCCGGACCGCGATCTCCTGGGCATGCGCCTGCATGGTCTCGCGCAGTTTCGCAAGCTCCGTCTCGGTCAGCGCGGTCACCTGGGTCGCCTTGTCGACCGTCAGTTCCTGCGCCTTCAGGGTCTCGCCCTGCGTCTTCACCGTGCTGCGCAGACGGTCGATCTCGTCGTCCTTGGCCGCGATCACCTCGTCGATCCGGTCGATCTTCTCCTGCTGCACGGTAAACTCTTCGCGCAGACCGATGAGCGATGTCTTGAGCTCATCGATCTTGTGCTGCTTGGCGGCGTCGTCTTCACCGGCCCGCTTCTCGGCTTCGCACAGTTCGGCGATGCGGTGTTCCTGCTCCTGGATGGTGGCGTTCTGCGCGCCCATCGCCTCATCCTTTCGCATCGCGATCTCCAGCGCATCGGCGAGATCGGCTTCGAGCTTGTCATGGGCCTCGGTCTTGAGGCGAACATCCTCGCGCAGGCGGTGCACCGTTTCGGTGCGCGAGCCGAGTTCGGTCTCGAGCGGCGCCATGGCCTCCTTGAGCCGGGTGATTTCGGCCTCGCGCTCCCCGAGCGATCGGTCCTTGTCGTCGATCTGCTTTTTCAGATCTTCGATGGTCGCGTTGTGGCGCGCCATTTCAACCGCCTGGGCGGCGAGCTTTTCCTTGATGTCGTGAAGCCGCTTCTCGAGCTTGCGCGTGTTGAGCGCGCGGTCCGCGATCGTCTCGTCATCGTCGTCGAACTCGGACGCGACCAGTCTCCCGGCCGCCGGAACAGGGCCGGTCTGAAGGCGCCTTGAGGTCACCTGGACGGCGCGCCGCCAGATCAGGGGCACGAGGAACAGAGCCAGGAGAAGTGCGGCGCTGAAACCGAGCGCCAGGAGCATGAGTGTTGAGATCATGGATACGGTCTTGTTTTTGTTGCAGTTAGCCGTTGACCACTGAGCAAATCGGATGCCCATTTTACGGGCAAAGCGCCGTTGCGGGTGGCAAACGCCCGCGGTGGTTAACATCACGGGCAAGAACCCCAGAAATTCAGCGTTTTTTAATTGGCTTGCAAAGCTGTCAGGTGCGGGGCGCCCTTGACTGCTTGGCGGCCTCGATCAGGGAGATCGTTGTGCCCGGCCAGATCGGCGCCGGTTCCAGCTCGGGCCAGGCCTCGCGGTATTCCCTGGGCCTCTTGCCGAAATGCAATCCGAACAACTTGGAAAAGTAAGATAAGCTGGAAAACCCGCAAGCCACCGAGACCTCACGCACCGACATGGGTGTGTTGGTCAGGAGCACCCGGGCGAACTGCAGGCGGAGCAGCTGGTAGAAGCTGATCGCCGAGCAGCCCATATATTTGGCGAACAGGCGCTCAAGCTTGCGCTGCGAGACGCCGACCGCTTCGGCGATGGCGGGCACGGTCAGCTGGTCCTCGAGATTGCTCTCCATCAGCGAGACCGCCTCGCGCACCGCCGGGTGAAGCGACTTTTGCTTGCCGCCGAGCGCCTGGCGCTGCGGCGCGTCAGGCTCGCGCACGGGATAGTGCAGGATCATGTCGGCGACCTCGAGGGCAAGCTGGCGGCCATGGCGCCGGTCGATCTCATGCAGCATCATGTCGAGACCGGCGGTGCCGCCGGCGCTGGTCATCCGCCCGCGGTCGACGACGAATAACTGCTCCTCGACCAGGATATTGGGATACTGCTCGGCAAAGGCGCGCACGCAGTACCAGTGGGTCGTCGCCCGGGAGCCGGACAGGAGTTGGGCGCGCGCGAGCACATAGGCGCCGATGTCCATGGAGCCCAGGACCGTGCCCGCGCGGTCGATGCGGCGCAGCCAGGCGAAAACCTCCGGTTTGTCGTAGTGCTCGCTGTTCCAGCTGCCGCAGACGATGACCGCGTCCCAGTGACGGGTCCCGGCCCGGCCGATCGGGAG
>JBPCWF010000225.1:0-3427 GCA_051009775.1 Hyphomicrobiales bacterium
GTGTTGCATTCTGCGGGTTGCGGTCCGGGCGGCGCGCCTCCGGCAACTGCGGCAACGCGATCAGGAGGGCGGCCTGAGCCATGGTAAGTTTCTGCGGGCTCTTGCTGAAATAGGCCAGTGCCGCGGCGCGCACGCCTTCCAGGTTGCCGCCATAGGGCGCGAGCGTCAGGTAACGCTTGAGGATTTCTTGCTTGCTCAGGCGCCGCTCGATCTGCAATGCGCGCAGCGCCTGGCGCAGCTTGGCGCCGAGGCTGCGGCTCTTGCGCGGTTCGAGCAGCCGGGCGAGCTGCATGGTGAGGGTCGAGCCGCCGGAAACGATGCGGCCGTTGGCGGCGAGCTGCCATGCGGCGCGCAGCATGGCCAGGGGATCGACGCCGTTATGCCGGAAGAACCGCTTGTCTTCGTAAGTGACCAGCATGTTGACCAGCAGCGGGTCCGTGCCGTCCAGATCGGCGGTCAGGCGCCAGCGGCCGTCCGCAATCGTGAAGGCGCGAAGCAGCCCGCCATTGCGGTCGACCACCATCCGGGAGGTTTCACCCGCCGCATCGAGCGGCGGCGGGTAGCGGAGGTCGAGCGCGGCAAGCGTCATCATGGCGGAAGCCACCATGAGCGCGGCGCTTGCCGTGCACCAGACCGTCTGCACCGCCCGGCCGAGCAAGCGCGGGGCGCCCGGCCGCTTGAACATTGCCTGCCACATGGCCACGATCACGGCCGCGGTCCGATCACCTCGATCCGGCCCATCTCGGTGCGGGCGTTGAGGTGAGGCCGGTACATGTCCTCCACAAGCGCGGGCGGCAGGGCATAGCTGCCGGGCGTGACGGCCCGCACCATATACGCCAGCGTTACGTCGCGGCCGTCCGAGGCATTGCGGTCAAGGGCTGCCACGAAACGGTCGTCCCGGAACTCCAGATGGGCGGCATGGGTGCTCGGCGTGAGCCACGGGAAGGCCTTCAGGTCGGCGCTGCCCATCAGGCCCGGATTGTCGATATCAAGCCCCGCCGGCAGGAGATCGGCGACCAGCAGCCGCGACGGCCAGGCGTTGATCTCCCTGACCTTGAGCACGACGATGAAACGCTCGTTCTGGCCGACCTGCGCCGTCGCGACCTCCTGGCCGTCGAGCGCGTAATACTTCCGCTCGATCTCGAAGCCGTCGCCGCCCGCCGGCCTCGGCCCGTCGGGCACGCCGGTCACGGTCAGCACCGCCTGCAGCGGGTCGCGGCCCTTGTTGACGACGGAGAAGGGTGTGTCGCGCAACTCGTCCGCGGTGAAGCGCTGCACCAGATTGCCGGAATGTCCGGAACCGTTGACGTCGAGCTCGATTGTCGAGCTTTCGGCCAGCAGCGCCCGGGCGGCAAGGAGCAGCCACGCTTTTTCCTGGGTCGAGGTGTAGCGCTTGGCGGTGCGCGCTTCGGTGACGAACCTGGCGAGCGCCGGGATCGGCGCGGGCGCCGGTTTGGTTTCCGCCGCCAGCGCCAGGGTCGCCGCCGCGTCGCGCAGGCGCGAGCCGTAGTCGCTGCGCTCGTAGTCTTCCGATGCGGTGTTCTGCAGGTCGGAAAGCGCCGACTGGAAGACCGACGTGGCGCGCGCCGTCTCGCCGTAAAGCGCAAGGGCCGCACCGATATGCGCCTTGGCGAGCGCCGAGCCGAATTCCTCCAGCTTTGTGTCGGCGTAGTAGCGCAGGTCGCCGACCGTGGCGCGCCGGTTGCGCGCCAGCACATAGAGCGCATAGGCGATGCCCTGGCCGGCGGTCTTGACGTCGGGCGCGTAGCCCAGCGTGTTCTGGAGGTTATCGAGCGCCTGGGTCAGCCTCAGTTCGGGCACGTCATAGCCGCGCTCGCGCGCCCGGGTCAGGAAGTCCGTGACATAGGCATTGAGCCAAAGGTCGCCGGAACCCGGCCCCCACAGGCCGAAACTGCCGGTGGACGACTGGTCGGACAGCACGTTGAAAACGGCCTTCTGCACGCGTTTCCTGATCTCCGCGTCCTCGCCGAGCCCGCTCTGGGTCGCCAGGTCCGACATGTAGAGCAGGGGCAGCGCACGGCTCGTGGTCTGCTCGGCGCAGCCGTAAGGGTAGCGGTCGAGCGAATGCAGGAGCCCCGGCACGTCGATCACGCCGGCGCGGGTGATGGCGAGCGAGACGCTGCCGGTGCCGGCCAATCGGTCGGCCAGCCGGTCGGCACTGACGGTCAGGCGCCCGTTCTCGTTAAGCGTGACGACCTGGCGCTCGCTGATCGGCGGCTGGGCCGGACGGACCCTGAGCGCCAGGGTCTGGCTGAGGTCGATGCCTGTTGCATGGGTCAGCCTGACCGTCAGCGTGCCGTTGCCGGTCGCAGCCCCGGTCACGGGAACCTCAAGCGCCTTGCGTTCGCCGGCGGCGAGGGTGAGCGGCTCGCTCGGGGAACTCACGGCGATCTCTCCGGTGCCCTCGACGGTCAGCTGGTAATCGCCGGCCGGGCCTTCGGTATTGTCGATGTCGAGTCTCAGCCGCGACACGTCGCCCGGCGCCAGGAAGCGCGGCAGGCTCGCGGTCACGACAACCGGATCGCGCACGGTGACGTCGGTGGTGCCGTTGCCGACCCCGTCCTTGGTCCAGGCCACGGCCATCAGCCGCAGCGTGCCGTTGAACTCGGGCACGTCGAAACTGACCGTCGCACGGCCGTCACCGTCGGCCTCGACGATGCCGGAAAACAGGGCGACCGGTTTCTGCGGCGGCGGGCTGGCTTGCATGACGGCGCCAATGCCACCGCCGCCGGAACGGATCTTGCCCTCGACGCCCTGCATGCCGTCGATCAACTGGCCGTAGAGGTCGCGGAATTCGAGCCCGAGCCGGCGCTGGCCGAAATACCACTCCTGCGGCGCCGGGGGCGTGTAGCCGGTGAGATTGAGAACGCCGACATCGACCGCGGCGACGGTGAGAAGCGCACGCTCGCCCTTGGGCAGACCGGGGATCGAGACCAGGACGTCGAGCGGCTGGCGCGGCCGGACCACCGAGGGCACGTCGAGCGTGACCGAGGTGGTGCGCTCGGAACTGTCCATCTTGAGCCATTGAAGGCCAAGCGCCCGGCCCGGCATGCGCGACTTGGCGGCATCGCTCGGGCGGAACAGGGTCGCGGTGACATAGACGCCCGCGCCCCAGTCCTCGCCGACCTGCAGGTCCACCGTGGCGCCGGCTTCACCGACTTCCACCGGTTTCATGGTGATCAGTCGATCGCTGACAACCTGGACCAGCGCCGTGCCGGCGAAACGGGGCGTGATGTTCACCCGCGCCGTCTCGCCCGGCTTGTAGGCCGGCTTGTCGAGCGTGACCTGAAGCATGTCCGGCGTGTCGCCGGCCGAGGCCTGGACGTACCAGCCGGCGTTGAACTCGATCGAAGTTGCCGGTCCCGTGGCACCGGGGCTGGCGACTTCAAGCCGGTAGCGGCCCCAG
>JBPCWF010000226.1:0-2683 GCA_051009775.1 Hyphomicrobiales bacterium
GTATTCGGCTTATGAGCCCTATGGGGTCTCGGTCCACATCATGCCCTTCAACTTCCCGATCCTGTTGATGTCCTGGACCGTGGCGGTTTCGCTCGCCGCCGGCAATGCCTGCATCGTCAAGCCGGCCGAGGCGACCAACCTGTGCACGCTCAAGTTCATGGAACACTTCGCCGGGGTTATGCCGCCTGGCCTGGTCTCCTGCGTCACCGGCGGCGCCAACACGGCGCAGGCGCTGATCTGTTCCGACAAGACCCATGCGGTCGCCTTCACCGGCAGCGTCGAGGCGGGCCGCGCCGTCAATGTCGCCTGCGCCGAACGGTTCAAGCCCGCGATCATCGAGGCCGGCGGCAACGATCCGATGATCATTTCCGAAAACGCGCCCATGGACCAGGCGGTCGCCGGCACCGTCACCTCGGCGTTCCACCTCTCGGGTCAGATCTGCACATCTTCCGAGCGCCTCTACGTGCATGAGAATGTGCATGACGAATTCATCGACAAGTTCGCCTCGGCCGCCTCGAAACTGCGCATCGGCAACGGTCTCGATAAGTCGGAGATCGGCCCGCTCGTGTCGGAGGCTGCCCGCGCCAAGGTCATGGCCCTGGTCGACGGCGCGGTCGGTGAGGGCGCGAAGATCGTCTGCGGCGGCCGCGTGCCGCCCGGCCACAACACGGGCTGGTTCTACGAGCCGACCGTTCTGAGCGGCGTCACCCCCGGCATGTCGATCATGCGCGGCGAGGTGTTCGGCCCGGTCGCGTCGGTCTGCAAGGTTTCAAGCTTCGAAGAGGCTTTGGAGCTCGCCAACGCGTCCGATTTCGGCCTCGGCGCCTGTGTCTTCACCACCGATCTCAAGGAAGCGATGCGGGCCGCGGAAGTGCTGCAGGCGGGCATGGTCTGGGTCAACAATCCCCTGATCGACAATGACGCCCTGCCGTTCGGCGGCTGGAAGAACTCAGGCCTCGGCCGCGAGCTCGGCCGCCACGGCCTCGACGCTTTCCGCCAGACCAAGATGGTGATCATCGACCACGACCCCGTGATCCACGACTGGTGGTATCCCTATCCGGACGAGGTGTTCTACCGGGCGCCTTAGAAGACCCTGCTCTCTCTCCCGTCATGCGTGGGCTCGACCCGCGCATCTCACGGTCATGATGGTGAAACATCGGTGCCCCAGCCTCCGAGCCGGGGCGCGCCGCCGTTCACTTTCGGCTCATCACCACGATACCGTTCTGCACCGGCCAGTCACCGGTGACCTCCACCGTCTGCCCGCCATGCGCAAACGACACCTGCGTCGACGGTCCGCCATCGAGGTTCAGCGCGCGTTCGCATCCGAAGCCGCCGGCGAGCTCGCTTTCCGACAATATCCGGCCCAGCTCGAACAGGCTCAATCCGCCATCGACGACGATGAAAACCACTTTGCCGTCCGCCAGGCAAACGGCACTTCGGTCGACCCGCGTGTTGTCGTTCGAGCGGATGCCGTTCCTGCCGCCGGGATCGACCACCATCGGGCCGACCTGCAGAGCGTGCGTCCATTGCTGTCCGGCACCGGCCAGGCGGCTCCAGTCCAGGCCGACCTTGTCCCCGGCTGCATGCAACACGCCGGAACCGGCCTTCTCGTGATAGGGGTGCCGCGTGTCGCCGTCGACGATCAGCAGGCCTGACGGCGAGAGGGTGCCGTCTGCGGATTTCTCGAAGAACCCGCCATTGATCGCAAGCAGGGCGTTGTGTGCGGCGCGAAACTCAGCCGTCGAGGACCCGGACGGTTTCAGCTGCTCGACAACGGCGATCCGGTGCTGCTTGGGGTCGACCGCCCAGGCGTGGACCGTCAAGCCCGCACGCCCGATCGCCATTCTGCGCATGGCGAAGCCGGGCGACAGGGTCAGCCACTGGGTGCGCCGGTTCGCCTCCAGTATCGAGGCAACCAGATCGTCGGCCTCCGCCTGCGTCACAAACTTGAGCTGCCGGTCGCCGGGTGATGGCAGGGCAATCGACAAAGTCAGCGCAGACAGTGCAGCAACTAGGCCTCGAAAGACCGTCATGGTCGGTTACTCACTCAAAGGATGCGCTGTGGGACCGATCCGGATCTAACATATCACGCCGTCGGCGCGTAAAGTCCGACATCCTGCTCCGCGCCTTCGGTCATCGCCACCTGCTGCGTCTGGAGAATCTCGTCGTAGAGCGCCAGCGCCTCCGGGCTGAGGTCGGACGCCGGCCCGTCGATCAGGCGGAAGTGGCCGTGGTCGTCGCGGCCGCGCACCAGCATGGCGTAGTCGTGCGGCGACACGTGCTGTTCGACCGCCGGCGTGATGTAGCGGATGGCGACGCCGATGCGCCGGTCATCGGAGCGGTTGGGGCCCGAGGCGTGGAACATCCGGCCGTGATGCAGCGACAGCTGGCCGGGCTTGAGCACCACGTCGACCGCCGCATCCTCGTCCACATCGACGGCGATCTCCTGGCCGCGCGACAGGAGGTTGTTGTCCGCGAACGTGTCCTCATGCGGCACGATCCGGTTCTTGTGGCTGCCGGGCACGAAGCGCATGCAGCCGCTTTCCGGCGTCACGTCCGACAGGGCGAGCCAGGCAGTGACCTCCTCGTCGGTCTCCCCCAGGCCCCAATAGGTCAGATCCTGGTGCCAGGTGATGATCGCGTCGGTCTCGGGCTCCTTGATGAAGAACTCCGCGCTCCAGAC
>JBPCWF010000227.1:0-3206 GCA_051009775.1 Hyphomicrobiales bacterium
CACCCTGGGTGACCTGAGGCAAGACGGCAAACTGCTGGAGCTTGGCTGCTATGCGTGCCGGCTGCACATTTACATCGACCCGGCGGTCATCGCCTTGCCCGCCGCGACGCCGGTGCCGGCGGCATGCGACCAGATGAAATGCCCGCAATGCGGGGCGGAGAATCCGGAACCGGGTCATCCCATCTGGACCCGGCCCGATGCGCGCTCGCCCAAGATGGGTGCTGCGGCCGGCTGAGCCGGTCACATGTTTCTGAGTGTCGCCCCGGCCCGACACTCTGATACAAACATGTCTATGTCGATCGGATCCAAGCGTTTCGTCATGACCCTGTCCGCGCTGGCCGGCCTCACCCTTGCGCCCCCGGCACAAGCCGACGGCGGCCGTACGCCGGTCGCGATCGAGCTTGTGCTCGCAGTCGACGTTTCGCTCAGTGTCGACGATGGCGAATTCGAACTGCAGATGCGCGGCATATCGCAGGCCCTGCGCCAGCCGGAGGTGGTTCAGCTGATCACCCAGCACAAGGGCGGCGTCGCCGTCCGGCTGCTGCAATGGAGCAGTGCGCCCGATGAGAATGACGGACTGCCGTGGCGTCTGCTGACGGATCGCCGAACCATCCTCGCATTCGCCGACGAGATCGACCGGACGCCGCGCGCGCCTTTGCCTTATTACACCGGCATAGGCAGCGCCATCGATCTGTCGGTCGACCTTATAGACAACAACGTCTTTGACGGGCGCCTGCGCAAGATCGATGTGTCGGGCGACGGCCGCAGCAACACCGGACCCGACCCCGCCGCGGCCCGTGCCCGGGCGCTCGCCAGAGACATCACCATCAATGGGCTGGCGGTGATCGACAATGTCCCCGCCCTTGATGTCTACTACAAAGCCTTCGTCGCCGGTGGCCCGGCATCCTTCGTGATCAAGGCGAAGAACTACAAGGACTTCGGCCGTGCCATGCGGTTGAAGCTGATCCGTGAGCTCACGCCCCTGACCGCGCGGGCGCCGGCCGTCCCGAAACGCCGCACCGGCCGGAACGGGACCTGAACGGGGCAGTGTCGGTCATGTCGGACCCCTACAGAAAGACCAGCAAGCTCATGAGCCTGCTTTTGCGCCACCGACCGGAGCTTGGCGGCCTGACGCTCGATCCCGAAGGCTGGATCGACATCGGCGCGCTTCTCGCGGCGCTTGCGGCAAAAGGCCAGGGCGTGTCACGGGAGCAGCTGGACGATCTCGTAGCCAGCAACGCAAAACAGCGCTTCGCGTTCGATGGCACCGGCACCCGGATCAGGGCGGTGCAGGGTCACAGCGTTGCGGTCGACCTCGGCTATGCGGAGACCGTTCCGCCCGATCAGCTCTATCACGGCACGGTGGCGCGGTTTCTCGCCTCGATCCGCTCACAAGGCCTCCGCGCCGGCGCACGCAACCACGTGCATTTGAGCGGCGACACCGCGACGGCGGCGATCGTCGGGGGACGGCGCGGCAAGGCGGTGATCCTGACGATCGACACCGCCTCCATGCATGGTGACGGACACCGGTTCTATCTCGCCGACAACGGCGTCTGGCTCACGGCGGCCGTGCCGGTGGACTACATTGCCGGCTGGGGCGGCGAGGAGGCTACGCGGTGAACTCGCACCGTTTCCAGATCTGGACGGCGCTTTTGAGCGGCACGCTGGAACTGCCGCCCGGGGTCAGATGGATGGTTTTGTCGTCGACCAGGATCATCGAGACGACGCTGCCCGCGTCCGGCTGGCCGTCCGGGACCGTATAGGCATAGGAATGCCGCCGGTAGGTGCCCGCGATCTCCGCGCCGCCCGGCAGAGTGATGCGCGCGCCGCGGATGCTCATGCTGCGCCCGTCCTTGAAACACCAGTTGCCGTCTATGGCATCGGCCAGGGCGTCGGGTGCTGCCGACAGACAAAGCGCGAGCGCCAATACGAGCGATCCGCAAAATCCCCGTTTCGACATGATCCGGGTCATTGTCACTAAAGCTCCGTACACGCCCGAAGCCCGGGCATCACATCTTCAGGAGGCGGCCGAAGCCCTCCACCGGTTTGTCGTAACCGGCGAGCCTGAGAGACTGCCAGAACATGCATTGATTGCTGCACAGGGCCGGTTTGCCGAGCGCGGCTTCGATGGCGTCGAGGGTCTCCGCCGTGCGGATACCGGTACACGAGACGAACACCGCATCGGCATCCGGGTCGGTGATCTCGATCGCGGCGTCGCGGATGCCCGCGGGCGTCAGCCGCGCCATCTCCTGATCGTCTTCCAGGCAGAACCCCGCGACATTCGCGATCTCGATGCCGAGCGGTTCGATGAACGCCACCATCGTGCGGTTGACCTCGTCGGTATAGGGCGTCATCAGCGAGATGCGCTTGATGCCGAGCGCCTCGAATGCGGCAAGTGCGGCGGTGATCGGGGTGACGACCTCGACGCCGGAGCGGCCCAGATGAATCTGCGCGGCGACCTCGTCCGGGCCGATCGAGACCGAACCGGACGTGCAGCTATAGGCTATGACGTCGAGCGGTGTGGTCGGGAGGATCTGTGCTGCCGCTTCGGCGAGATGCGGCGCCATCCGGCGCAGGTTCTCGACCGTCACCGGGCACACGTTCGGCACCCGAGCGGTGTAGTACATGACCTCGTCGCCCGGCGGCAGCATCAGACTGAAATCCCGCTCCGTCACCATGTCGGTAGAGAGCGCGATGAGCCCGATCTTGTAAGGCGCCGGCCCCGCATCCAGCACGGGGTCGAGGGCTTGCGTCAGAGGGGCGTGGGACTCGGCAATGGACATGGCATCTCCCTTTCCATGGGCAAACTGACGCCAGCTTAGCCTATAAGCACGGCCCGCGAACAGGGTTCTAGAGCATCGTTCCTTCATATGGAATCATTTGATGGCGCCAAATCAGTTCAGCCGGCTAGGCGCAAAGCGCGGCGCGATGTGGGGCATCGGGCAAGCTTTGCAACGACGCCGGTGAGCTGATTTGGCCCACCGCAGGCCGGCTTTTCGCGCCCGCTGGACGTCGTTAAGGCCCACTTGTGGTCTCCCGGACCACGGCGTGGACCTTGCCTCGCCAGCGAACGCGAAAAATCGGTCAAATGATCCCATATGAAGGAACGATGCTCTCGGGACAGTCCCCCGGGGCCGCAATTTTGTCCAAGACGCCCCGGCGGTGAAGCGCTAGATTCCGTCGCATGGAACTGATCACGCAGGAAC
>JBPCWF010000228.1:0-2566 GCA_051009775.1 Hyphomicrobiales bacterium
GACCTTGCCTCGCCAGCAGACGCGAAAAGCCGGTCAAATGATCCCATATGAAGGAACGATGCTCTAGGTTACCGGGCGCCACACGGTGGGCAAGGTCTGCCGTCAGTATGCGCGCAGAAGTGGTATCGGCCGGAGAGATTGGAACATGCATATACGAACGGTCTTGCTCGTCCTTCTGCTCTGTTGCCCACTGTCGGCCGCCCGGGCGGCGGGGCTCAGCCTTCTCGAAGTGCCGGCCGGGGGCGACGGTGCGGCACTCACGGGCGCGGTGTGGTCGCCCTGCGCCGCGCCCGCGGAAACCGTCAAGCTGCGGCGCATCGAGGTGCCGGGCGTTCGTGACTGCCCGGTCGAGGGTGAAGGGCTTGCCCTGATCGTCATCTCCCATGGCGCCTTCGGCTGGTTCGGCGGCCATCACGACACGGCGGCGGCGCTCGCGGACGCAGGCTATGTGGTCGCCGCCATCACCCATCCCGACGACTATACACGGCGGTGGCGGACAGACCGCCCCGCCGCGGTCAAGCGGGTGATCGACCACATGCTGGGCGCCTGGTCCGGGCGCGCGAAGCTCGACCCGGAGCGCATCGGTTTCTTTGGCTTTTCACGCGGCGGTTATACCGGTCTGGTCGCAGTCGGCGGCGTGCCTGATTTTCGCCTCGCCGGCAAGCACTGCCGCAAGGTTCCGTCGGACCCGCTATGCCGGCTATCGCCCAAGACGCCCCCGGCAGGTGGCACGGCACCCAGCTATACGCACGACCCGCGCATCAAGGCGGCGGTGATCGCCGCGCCGCTCGGCATTGTGTTTTCCGCGGACGGCCTGAAACGGGTCACCGCGCCTGTACAGCTCTGGCGGCTGGAGAACGACGAACTGGCATCCCACCACAATGCGCACGCCGTCCGCGACGCCCTGCCGGTCAAGCCGGAGTATCATGTCGTTCCCGATGCCGGGCACTTCGCCATCCTGGCGCCCTGTACGGAGCCCCAAGCCCGGGCCGTGCCAAAGTTCTGCAAGGACGCTGGCGGTTTCGACCGGGTCGCATTCCACAAGGACTTCAACGCCCGGATCGCGGCGTTCTTCGAGGTCCATCTGGCCGGGCCCTAAAGCCAGCCGTTGACCTTCTCCAGCGTCGCCGGATTGACCGCCACGCCCTCGGTTTCGGCCCGCCGCCGCGCCGCGGACCGGCCGTCGCCGGGCACATGGACACCGGGCTGGCCGCGCATTTCCCCAACCAGGGCCGAGAGGCGCTCGGCGAACAGGCCGCCCGAGGTCGCGGCCGGATCGACGCAGAAGAAGAACTGGCCGGTTTTCGGCGGACCGCCCTTGGTGCCCGAGAACGGACTGGCATGAGCACCCAGGGTGGCACCCGACATCGCAGCCGCCATGATCTCGACCATAAGCGCCACGCCGACCCCCTTGTAGCCGCCGCTCGGCGCCATCGACCCTTTGAGCGCCATGTCGGGATCCGAGGTCGGCCGTCCGTCCGGGTCGAGCGCCCATTCGGGTGGGATCGGCCGCCCTTCCCGCGCGTGCTTCATGATCTCGCTCTTGGCGATGACGCTGGCGCTCTGGTCGATCAGGACCGCTGCGCCGCCGGCACCGTCGGGAGCGGCGAGCGAGAACGGATTGGTGCCGACCACCGGCCGGCTGCCGCCGGACGGCGCGATCGAGGCCGGCGCATTGGTGAAGCCGATGGCCAGGAGGCCCTGCGCCGCCAGCCTGCCGGTGTGATAGCCGAGCACGCCGCAATTGTACGAGTTGCGCACCGCGAGCGCCACCACGCCCTGCTCGCGCGCGGCCGGGATCAGGGTCTCGAAGCCGAGATCGATCGCCGGATGGGCGAACCCCGTGGCGGCGTCGACCGCGACGACCGACGGCGCCGGCCGCGACAACACCGGCTGCGCCTGGCCGTCGACCTTGCCGCATTGCACATGCTCGCAATAGATCGGGATATACGCGAGACCATGGCTCGCAATGCCGTCGGCCTCGGTCATGGCCGTCGCGCGCGCCAGCGGCCGGGCATTCGCCTGCGATGTCCCTGCCGCGGTCAGCGCGCGGTAGGCTAGATCCTCAATCTCGTCCAGGCTCATGGTCGTCGCGTCGGTCATCGGTTGTTCCCCTTGTCGTCACTCGGGCTTCAGCGGACCCGGCCTGTTGCAATCGCACTTGCCCATTGCGAACGGCCGGCCTGCCGCGCCATGTCCGCCATCGCCATATGGTCGTGAGGCACATGTCGGAAGCTCAGGCGCCAACGTCCGTCCCGCCTTTCGGTCACAGCATAGCAGGCGTCCGGCGTGCCCGCCCGCATAACGTGGCGAACAGGCGCGTCGTCATCATGGCCGGGGAGCCGGTGCCTCATCGTGACAACAGCTCCGGGCGGTACTCGAAATGCATGGTGTCGTAGTGGTACCAGCGCCCGCCCCAGATGAAGCCGTGACGTTCGAAGATCGCCACGATCTCCATCGGAATCCGGTTGCGCCACCGATAGACGCCGTTCTTGGCCGGCTTCGACCAGCGCCAGTAGTCGGCGGTCTTCACGTTGATGTCGATCGCCGCGGCAAAAGCGTGGAC
>JBPCWF010000229.1:0-2849 GCA_051009775.1 Hyphomicrobiales bacterium
GAATTTCGCACTGCTCGAAAGCATTGCCGACAAGCTCGGCGCAGCCGTCGGCGCCAGCCGTGCTGCCGTAGACGCCGGCTTCGTGCCCAACGACTACCAAGTCGGCCAGACCGGCAAGGTCGTGGCGCCCGACCTTTACATCGCGGTCGGCATATCCGGTGCCATCCAGCATCTGGCCGGTATGAAGGACTCCAAGGTCATCGTCGCCATCAACAAGGACGAAGAGGCGCCGATCTTCCAGGTCGCCGACTACGGACTGGTCGCGGACCTGTTCAAGGCCGTGCCGGAGCTTGAAGCGGAGCTTGAAAAAGCGGGTCTTTGACCGCAGGATGTCCCGCTCGAACCCGGAGTGAAACTTAAACGATGGAAATTCGTAAAGTAGGCATCATTGGCGCCGGCCAAATGGGCAACGGCATTGCCCATGTGTGCGCACTCGCGGGCTACGATGTTCAACTGAACGACGTTACCAAGGACCGTGTCGAGGCCGGGCTCGCCACGATCAACGGCAACATGGCGCGCCAGGTGAAGTCCGACCGCATCTCGGAGGACGAACGCAAGGCGGCGCTCGAGCACATCTCCGGCACGGAAAAGCTGGAAGGACTGGCCGACTGCGATCTGATCATTGAATCCGCGGTCGAGGACGAAGGCGTCAAGCGGCAGATCTTCACCGAACTGTGCCAGACGCTCAAATCCGAAGCCCTGCTCGCGACCAACACCTCGTCCATATCGATCACCCGCCTGGCCGCCACCACCGACCGCCCGGAACGGTTCATGGGCATTCACTTCATGAACCCGGTGCCGGTCATGGAGCTGGTCGAGCTGGTCCGCGGCATCGCCACGGAAGATCACACCTTCTCGATCGCCAAGGATTTCGTTGCCAATCTCGGCAAGACGGTCGCCGTGGCGGAAGACTTCCCCGCCTTCATGGTCAACCGCATCCTGCTGCCGATGATCAACGAGGCGATCTACACCCTCTACGAGGGCGTCGGCACGGTCGAGGCGATCGACACGGCCATGACGCTCGGCGCCCACCACCCTATGGGACCGCTGGCACTGGCCGACTTCATCGGCCTCGACACCTGCCTGTCGATCATGCAGGTGCTCTATGAGGGCCTTGCGGACTCCAAATACCGCCCCTGCCCGCTTCTGGTGAAGTATGTCGAAGCCGGCTGGCTCGGCCGCAAGACCCAGCGCGGCTTCTACGACTACCGCGGCGACGAGCCGGTCCCGACCCGCTAGAGCATTCCGCTTATCTCATAACGACATCAGGAACGCGATCAGCCGCGCGCGGTCGTCCGCGGACATGGAGAGCACCCGCTGCTTCGCCGCTTCGGCTTCTCCGCCATGCCACAGAATGGCTTCCTCAAGGCTGCGTGCGCGGCCGTCATGCAGGAAGAAGGTGTGCCCGCTGACCGTTTCAGTCAGACCGATGCCCCAGAGCGGCGCGGTCCGCCACTCCCGGCCGCTTGCGGCGCCCTCCGGCCGGTTGTCCGCCAGCCCCTCGCCCATATCGTGCAACAGCATGTCCGTATAGGGCCATATCAGCTGGCCGGCGAGCCCCGGTTGCACCCCGTCGCGGCCGGTGACGAATTTGGGCCGGTGGCACGAAATGCACCCCGAACCATAGAACAGTTTCTTGCCGGCCAGCACCTGCGGGTCTTTCTCGCCGCGCCTGCGCGGCACGGCCAGATTGCGCGAGTAGAAGACGACCAGGTCGAACATGCCTGGCGACGCCTCGACACTGCCGAGCCGGAGCGTGTTGCCGTCGGGTGCGGCGAGGCACGCGGTCTGCGCCTTCGTGCAGTCGCCCGCGCCGCCGGGCATCAGCGGTGACGAAATGCCCATGTCGCCGGCGAAGGCCGCCGCCGTCTGCTGGGCGATCGTCGGCTGCCCGGCCTTCCAGCCGAACCGGCCGAGCATCACTTTCTTGTGCTCCAGGCTCCACACGCGGTTGGGCCGCCCGGAGATGCCGTCCCCGTCCCGGTCGTCCGGGTCTGCCAGCGCCAGGATGTCATCGGCCCGGACCGCCTCCAGCAGACCAAGGCCGATCATCGGGTTGGCGACGCGCGGCGACAGCATGACGTCGGGATGCATCGCCCCGAAGCCCGGATCGGTGATTGTGTAGGCCGGCTTGCGCAACGACACGGTGGTGCCGTCCGAAAACCGGACCGGCAGCTCTTCATAGGCGATGTGGATCTGGCCTTCCGAATTCTGGCCCTGGATCGCGAAGTCCTGAAGCTGACCGCCATAGACCGGTTCGTCGACCGCGCTGATCAGATATTTCTCAAGTGCCATGCGTTGCGCGTCGGTCTGTGGCGGGATGCTGAGCCGGACCAGCATGGAAATCGCATTGTCCTCAGGCCAGTTGGCACTGGGCGGATGGCCGCGGCCGTCCTTCAGGTGGCAGTTCTGGCAGGCCCGCGCGTTGAACAGCGGGCCCAGACCGTCGGACGCCTCCGTCGATGCCGGCGCCGTGACCCATGTCTTGCGGAAGATGCCGTTGCCGATCCTGAAATCGAACTCGTGCTTGAAATCGAGATTCCCGGACGGCTGGGAAAACGCGTTGCGGTCGACCGTGTGCTTTTTCGACGTCGCCGCGCCGCCCGGCAGGGCTTCGAGCGGTTCGGCCGTGGTGAAGTCCTGGGTGGGCGCGGTCACGCCCGCGGGATCGCCGGCCGATGCCGCGGAAAGCAAGACCATGGCGGCGAGGCTCATACAAACCACCATGCCCCTCAACCGGACCGGGCGATGCATCCCAGTCGTCTCCATAGAAACCGCTCCAGTGCGTGAAGCCTTCGTCGGCACGGTACTCATAGGTCCACGAGAAACCGATGATTGAGCGTGTCGAC
>JBPCWF010000230.1:0-5037 GCA_051009775.1 Hyphomicrobiales bacterium
GGCGTGCATTTCGAGACCGCGATCAACGACTGGCACACCTGTCCGGCCACCGCGCCGATCCGGGCGTCGAACTCCTGTTCGGCGTTCATGTTCCTGGACGACACCGGCACCGCCCTGGCATCGCTCAATCTCCTGAAATTCGTCGATGCGGACAAACGTTTCGACGCCGAACTGTTCGTTCACGGCTGCCGGCTGTGGACCGTCGTGCTGGAAATCTCGGTCACCATGGCGCAGTACCCTTCGCGCTCCATTGCCCGGCGGACGATAGACTACCGTCCGCTGGGCCTTGGCTATGCCAATCTGGGCGGTCTGCTGATGGCGTCGGGGATCCCCTACAATTCACGCCGCGGCCGCGCGCTGTGCGCGACGCTGACCGCGATCATGACCGGCGTCGCCTATGCCACCTCGGCGGAAATGGCGAAGGAACTCGGTCCGTTCCGCGGCTACGAGCGCAACGCCAAGCACATGCTGCGGGTCATTCGCAACCATCGCCGCGCGGCCTATGGCGAGCGCTCAGGCTATGAGCAGGTCGCCACCCCGCCCGTGCCGGTCGATGGTGCCGCCTGTCCCGATCCGGGGCTCCTGGACTGTGCCCGTGCCGCTTGGGACCGGGCCCTGTCGCTTGGACAGGCCCATGGTTTTCGCAACGCCCAGGCCAGCGCCATCGCGCCGACCGGCACAATCGGACTGGTGATGGACTGTGATACGCTCGGGATCGAGCCTGATTTCGCCCTGGTCAAGTTCAAGCAGCTGGCCGGAGGCGGTTATCTCAAGATCGTCAACACCGTTGTCACCGAAGGCCTGCACGCGCTCGGCTATTCCGGTCGCGCGGTCGCGCGCATCGTGTCCTATGCGGTCGGCCGCAACACGCTCGATGGTGCACCCGGCATCGACCACGACGCGCTGCGGGCCAAAGGCTTCACCGTCGACAAGCTGCGTCTGGTGGAGGCGGCTCTGCCCGGCGTGTTCGATATCCGTTTTGCCTTCAACAAGTGGCAATTGGGAGAGCACTTCTGCCGGGATCAGCTCGGCATTCCCGACCATGCGCTCCACGATCCGGGTTTCGACATGCTCTCGGCGCTCGGGTTCAGCGAGGCCGACATCGGGCGCGCCAACCTGTTCTGCTGCGGTGCGATGACGCTCGAAGGCGCTCCCGGCCTCGATCCCGCCCATCTGGCCGTGTTCGACTGCGCGAACCCGTCCGGCCATCTGGGCCGGCGCTGCCTTTCGGTCGAGAGCCACATCAGGATGATGGCGGCGGCCCAGCCCTTTGTCTCCGGCGCCATTTCCAAGACCATCAACATGCCTCACTCGACGACCGTCGAGCGGTGCATCCAAGCCTACATGCTGTCCTGGCATCTCGGGCTCAAGGCCAATGCGCTCTATCGCGAGGGCTCCAAACTGTCGCAGCCGCTCGGCACGTCGGCGACCGCGTCGCTCTCCGATATCCAGACCGATCTGCATACCGGGGCGGTCCATGTTCCCGAAGTCGAAGACGCCCTCGACGAGGTTCTCGAGGCGTTCTCGGCGATGGCCGAGGTCGGCACCGATGCGGGCCGCAACGGATATCGCCGGAGGTCTGCATCGGGAGGAGGAGTGTCGGAGGATATAAGCGCGCCGGCACGTGCGTCCGGCGCGCGTCGGTAAATGCCGGATCAGACAGTGACGGTCTGCATGTCGGGTTGCGGTTGACCGGGCACGAGCGTCTTGTCGTTACGGGTGAGAAGCTGGTCGAACTCGGCGACCGGCACCGGCGGGCTGAAATAGAAACCCTGATACTCGTGGCAGCCTTTCAGCTTGAGCCATTCGAGCTGATGTACGTCCTCGATGCCTTCGGCGACGATCCTGACCTTGAGCAGCTTGCACATGGAGATGATCAGCTGCGTGATCGCGCTTGTCTTGTGCAGGTCGCGTACGAATGAGCGGTCGATCTTGAGACAGCTGATCGGATAGCGCTGCAGATAGGCGAGGTTGGAATAGCCGGTGCCGAAATCGTCGACCGCAAGGTTGAAGCCCATTTCGTGCAGCCGCTGCAGGGCGTGAATGATGCGCTGGTTGTCGCCCATGAGCAGCGACTCGGTGATTTCCAGATCGAGCATGGCCGGGTTGTAGCCATCCGTGGCCGCGACCTTCTCGATCGTCGGCACCAGCGCTTCGCTGCGGAACTGGCGCGGTGAGAGATTGATCGAAACCTTGAGATCGTGGCCCTGGTCCGCCCATTGCTTCTGCCGGTCGGCGGCGTGGGCGATGACCCATTCGCCGATCGGCTCGATCAGTCCGGTTTCTTCCGCCACGGCGATGAAGTCGCCCGGATTGAGCAGTCCGCGCTGCTCGTGCCGCCAGCGCAGGAGCGCCTCGCCGCCGGTGATCTGACCGGTATGGAAAGACACCTGGGGCTGGTAGAACAGCTCGAACTCCTCATTGTCGACCGCGCGCCGCAGGTCGGCTTCGAGTTCCATGCGGTTGGCCGCGCGTTCCTTCATTTCGGCGGAGAAGAAACAGTGCCGGTTGCGACCGCGGTCCTTGGCCTCGTACATGGCGAGGTCCGCGTGCTTCATGAGCGTCTCGATGTCTTCCCCGTCGTCGGGAAAGATGCTGATGCCCATGCTCGGCGTGATCAGGAGGGCATGCTCGCCGACATGGATCGGGTCGGCCAGCACCCGCTGGAGCCGTTTGACGGTTCCAAGTATGCCGGCCTCGCTCTGCACGCTGTGCAGGAAGACGACGAACTCGTCACCGCCGAGCCGGGTGACGATGTCGCCTTCGCTGGAGTGGATTCTGAGGCGTTCCGCGACCTCGATGAGCAACTGATCGCCGACCGCGTGGCCAAGGGAATCGTTGATCGTCTTGAAGTTGTCGAGGTCGATGAACAAAAGCCCGAGCTTGTGGTCTTCGGACTTCGCCTTCTCCAGATGCTGCGCCAGCTCGTTCTGCATGAACGTCCGGTTCGGCAGCCCGGTCAGGATGTCGTGAACGGCCAGGTATTGCGCCTTGCGTTCGGTTTCCTTGAGATCCGAAACATCGACCTCGCTGATCAGCACCGCCGGAGAACCTGTCACCGCATCGCGGCTCTGGCGCGCATTGATCTCGTGCCAGCGGGGGCCGTGGACGGTCTTGATCCGTGCCACCAGGGACGCCATGGCGTCGCGCCGCAGCATGTGTTGCAGGGAATCGAACTCGAGAGGATCGACGAACTTGCTCTCCAGGCCGAAGCTGGCATCGCCCTGGGACGCCCGTGCCGCCGGATTGCTGTAGAGCGTCCGGCCTTCAAGGTCGTACAGCGAGATCATAACGGTCGTATGCAGGAGCGCCTGCGCGCTGCGCAGGGTGTCCGACGTGTCGGCCCGTTCCTCGATGCCCTGGCAGAACATCGCCATGCGCCCGTCGTCGAGCCGGATGCCGCTGAAAATGCAGCGCATGGTGGCGGGCTCGCCGTTCGGATAGATGGTCCACAGCTCGGTGAACGACGCACCCTGCTCGAAATCCTGCTGATACTGCTTGAGGCGCTGGGCCACAGTCGGCGACATTTCCGTGCCCATCTCGCGGGTCGTCAGCTCGTCGAGCGACTCCGTCCGCCACATTTCGAGCGCCGCCTGATTGGCCCAGGACACCCGGGAATGATCGGTGTCGAACACCCAGACCGGCGTGACGATGCGGTTGAAGCTCTCAAGGTAGTCCATGATCGGCACGTCCGGACGCTGGCCGGAAAAGGCCGGCGCGCAGCTCGTCACGACCGTCAGGTCGTCGACCGGTTTGCTGTCCGTGTCCGTGGTCATAGACTTGCCTGTGCTGCGTACATGCGGAACGAGACTCTGATCGGGTTCAGCCGCGGTACGGCAGCACATTGCTCCCTGTCGGTTGGCCTAAGCGGCTGCGGCGAAGTCCATCATCGGGACGTAGCCGTCGATCGCCTTGACCCGGTCGATCCAGGCACATACGGCCGGATAGAGCGACATGTCGAATTCGCCCTCGTCGGCCACATGGGTGTATCCGAACAGGCCGATATCCGCGACCGTGTAGCGGTCGCCGACCAGGAAGTCGTGCCTGGACAGGTGGTCGTCCAGCATTTTCAGGGATTTTGCGCCGCGCTCGTGCCACATGGCGATCTGGTCGGCCTTGTCGGCGCGGCCTTCCGGCATGATCGAGATCCAGAAACGCGCCGGCGAGATGTAGGGCTCATGGCTCGACTGTTCCCAGAACAGCCATTCGTGCACGCGCATGCGCTCGAGCGGATCCGTCGGCATCAGGTCCGAACCGTCTGCCAGATGCAGCAGCATGGCGTTGGATTCGCCCAGGCCCTGGCCGTTCGGCAGCACCAGATAAGGCACCTTGCCGTTCGGATTGATCGCCAGATAGCTCGGGCTCTGGGTCTCGCCCTTGAGGACGTCGATATCGACGATGCGGAACGGAATATGAAGCTGCCGCATGAGCAGCTGGACTTTGTAGCAGTTGCCCGACCCTTTGGTCGCATAGACGGTATACATTGGGCGCCTCCCCGGATTTTTGGCCGTTGGCCCGCCCGTAATCAGGACAAGACCGGCGGCGTGTGTTGCCTGCCGGATTTATAAAAAGACATGCTTAAGACCCGTTTAAGGACAACAAGCACTGCGTGTTGTTTGGGAATGTGGTGAACAAAAGGTTGCAATCTGCAGCGCGGCTCTACAGGTTCGCCAGGGGCCACCTGCGGCGGTCGTCTTTTTGCCACCCTTCCTCACCGATCAGGGGCACAAAGCGTACGTCGCACAGGCTCTCGGTATCGAATCCGTTGTCGCCGGTTCGCGTCAGCCGGATCAGTTCCTGAACGCCGCTTTTGCGCTCGACCGGGATCACCAGACGGCCGCCTTCGGCGAGCTGATGTTTCAGACTGTCGGGAACCCTTGGGCCAACGGCGGTCACCACGATGCCATCATAAGGCGCGGCGTCGGGCCAGCCGAGCGAGCCGTCGCCGCAGATCACATGCACCTTTTCGTAGCCCAGATCCGCAAGCGTGGCGCGGGCACGCTCGGCAAGCGCCGGAATGCGTTCCACCGTGTAGAC
>JBPCWF010000231.1:0-5959 GCA_051009775.1 Hyphomicrobiales bacterium
GGCAATACCCGTGAGCCGCTCTACGAACGGAATAATGTCTTTCGGACCCGCCAATGTGCATGCCCCATTGTTTTGCAAGCGCCGCACTGCGCTACGTCACCGTCAACGAACGCATATCACCGCGCAAGTTTCAAGGCGCCGCACCTTTCCCGTCCCCTCTCACGCCATCACCGAGCTTGCGCCGGCAACCTGACGGCCCGTGTGCATGCCCAGTGGCGTCGGGAGAAAACCAAGTGAAAACCTTGCGTTATGAGATTGCTGGATCAAGTCCGGCAATGACTGAACTGCAGTGAGCGCGGCAGTGACTACCCCATGAGCCTCACATCGAACGGATAGCTGCACAGGTTCTCGTAGCCCGTTTCGGTGATCAGCACCTGCTCCTCGAGCTTGACGCCGTGGCGGCCGCCGACGGCGCCGGCATAGACCTCGACGCAGATCACCATGCCCGGCTGGAGTTCGTAGTCGAAGCCACCTTCGATGAAGTCCTCCGGGTAGTAGATCGCCGGCCATTCATCGCACAGGCCGACACCGTGCATCATCACGCCGTAACGCTGGTCGCGGAATTCGTCCGGCAGGGGCTGGCCCTTCCGGGTGAGCTCGGTGAAGGAGACACCGGGCGTCAGGAGTTCCATGTTGGTCGTGACATGGCCGTGGCCGAACTCGAAGATGCGTTTCTGCTCGTCGGAGGGCTCGCCGTCGCCGCAGAACCAGGTGCGGGACATGTCGGCGCAGATGCCATAGGGCCCGATCAGATCGGTGTCGAAGGCGACGAGGTCGCCGTCCTGGATGACCCGGGGGCCGCATTCCTGGAACCACGGATTGGTCCTCTGCCCCGACGACAGGATGCGGGTCTCGATCCATTCGCCGCCGCGCTTGATGTTCTCCGCATGGAGCACCGACCACAGGTCGTTCTCGGTGATGCCCGGCCGCATTTCCTTCGCCATCTCGGCAATAGCGATCTCGCAGGTCGCGACCGCGCAGCGCATGGCCCTGATCTCGTCCGGACCCTTGATCGAGCGGGTGTGCTCGGTCACTTCCTGGCCTTGCCTGATCTCGATGCCGAGGGCGTCGAACGCACGGACACCGGCAACCTCGATCCGGTCGACCGCCAGCCGGCGGTTGGCTCCTGAGTGCTCGCGCAACAGGAGATCGATCTCGGCGGCGAACTCCCTGGCCTTGTCGTCGACCTTGTCGCCGGCCGTGAAATAGAAGAAATGGCCGCCGCTCCTGGTTTCGCGCACCAGCGGCAGGTGGCTTGAGAGATGCTCGCAGCCCTGGAAGTCCCACAGCACCACATGACCGTCGGCCGAGACGAAACAGGCGCGCGCCGGATTATGCGTGATCCAGAGCTGCATGTTGGTGCAGTCGGTGGCGTAGCGGATGTTGAGCGGGTCGAACAGCAGGATGCCGGCATAGTCGCGGGCCTGGAGCGCCGATGTGAGCCGGCCCAGCCTGAACTGGCGCATGGTCTCCAGGTTCGGCGCTTCGAGGCCGAGCGCCGCCCATTCGTCGAACGCCCGTTGCGTCGGGCCGGTTTCGACCCGGTCATTGTCGTCCGGCGTGCCGTCGGGTTTCAGGCCCATGGCCCGGCGGCGGCTCGGGTCGATCTTGCGGTTCGAAATCGAGAATGACGGCTGATCGTCCATCGCGCTCTCCCAGCGTTCCCGGCGGGGCGCCCTCAAGCCCCCGCATCACTCGCTTTGTCGGCGGGATGATAGGGCCGTTCGGGAAAAATGCGCGCCTGAAATAATCTCACGCGAGGCGTGATTTTCGGGCAGGGAGCGGACTCAGTCGAGCGCCATGCAACTGGCGTAATAGGTCGTCGTGGCAGGCCAGTCGGAGAACACGCCACGTACGCCGACCTCACTGGCCAGCACGTCGAGCACCGTCAGCATGTCGCCGTCATCGTCGATCGCCTCGCGCACGCTCTGATAGTACCAGCCGCCGCCCTCTTTAAGCGGGCCGGAGCGCTCGAGCGACCAGGCGATGATGTCGAGGCCCGCCGCCTTCGCCGCCCCGGCATAGACCGACGGCGTGATCCTGCCGTCCTCGCCGATCTTCACGAGCTTCCAGATCGGCGGCGCGATAATCCGCACTCCCTCCCTGGCGAGCGCCGGCATGGAGGGCGACCAGGTCTCCGGTTTCGTGTGGTCGAAATCCGGGTCGCCGTATCGGCCGTCGAGGTAGATCGCCTGGGCGCCGAAGGCCGGCTCCTTTGCGATCCAGTAGCGCAGGTCTTCGAGATTGAAGGATTGGGCGAAGACGTCGCCCGGCGGTACGCCCGCCTGCTTGTACTCGTCGATCAGCGCTTGAGCGTAGTCCTCCTGCGCGTAGTCGCCTTCGAACGGCATCTTCACATCCGGTATCTTCAGCTCGGGCGCGAATCTCACGCCAAGCTCCTTGAAGAGCGCGATGCTCTCCGCATGGGTCATGAGCTCGCCGCCTGAGGCATAGAGGTCCGTGCGCCAGCGCGGCGTCGCGTTCATATAGGCCTCGACGGTGGTTGCCTCGGGGTCGGCGGCGTCCATCTTGACCTCGAGCCGCTTGAACTCGGCGAGCGTCAGATCGGACGTGCAACACTTGGCCGAAGCCTTGCGGCCCGTGGCCGGGTCCGCGGGCGTGAACGGCTCGGAGCATTTGGCCGCCAGATCCGGCACTTTCAGAATGTTGGTCGTGGTGTGCAGGTCGCACTGGGAATGGCGGCAGACGAGCTCACGGTCCTTCGTGAAGGTGACGTCGCATTCGAGGATGCCTGCGCCCATGCGGGCCGCGGCCAGATAGGACTGGCGGGTGTGCTCGGGAAACTGCATGGGCGCGCCGCGATGGCCGATCGAGAATTGCGTGCGCCTGAAAGGCCCCGCGGCGCAGCTTTGGAGTTTGGTCTTGAGTGGGCCGTTCTCAAGCCGGTCGAGCAAGTAGTAAGGGCGCGGTCCGAGCTGGATGCCGTCATCGGCGAAGGCCGGGAGGTGGGCGGCAACTGACACCAGGGTCGCCGTCAACACGACACCGATCTGTCCCAAGCGCATAGCCACCTCCTTCACTTCATGCCCATTCGTCTGATGCTAACCGGCCTTCGTTACATCCGTGACACGGTTTCTGCGCCATCGTGACATGATGGGACGGTGGCCAGTCCCGACCTATTTCCGGGTCTTGCCGAAGTCGGGCTTGCGCTTTTCGAGGAAGGCGTTGAGGCCTTCGGCGGCTTCCGGGTGGCTGCGGGCTTCATTGATCATGCGAGCTTCGAGATCGAGCTGGGTCTCGAATGAGTTGCGCCGGTCGGCGTCGATCAACTGCTTGGCGCGGGCGAGCGCGGCGCCCGGGCCGTTCGCCAGGCGTTCCGCCAGTTCCTTCGCCGCGTCGAGCGCGCTGCCCGGATCGACCACCTTGTTGACGACGCCCAGATTGTAGAGGCGCTCCGGCCCGATCGGATCGCCGAGAAAGCAGAGCTCGGATACGAGCTGCGGCGGCAGTCCGCGGTTGAGGAAGGCGGTGGCGCCGCCGTCGGGATTGAGGCCGATCTTGACATAGGCGACCACGAAGCGGGCGTCGGCGGCGGCGACGATCAGATCGCAGGCAAGGGCAATCGAGCAGCCCGCCCCCGCGGCCGCGCCTTCGACCGCGGCGATCACCGGCTTGCCGCAGCGCCGGATCGACTTGATCCAGCCATGCATCTTGTTGACCGATTCCTCGCGCTCCGTCATGGAGGCCGCGAGCGAGGCGCGTAGCCGGTCGATATTGCCGCCGGAACAGAAATGGCCTTCGGCACCGTTGAGGACCACCGCGCCGATGCCGTCGTCCTCGTGCGCTTCCGTCATCACCCGGCGGCCGGTCTCCGACATGGCGTGGCTGAGCGAGTTGCGCGTCTTCGGGTCGTTCAGGGTGAGGATGAGAACCCGTCCCTCGCGGGCGATCTGCAGGTCGTCTTTGTGTTCGGTCATGTGGAATGCCTCGTCAACAACGTCATATATCTGCAGCGCGGTCCCCTGGTTTCCCGCCTTCTCGGGAACGACAGTTTTTGGGGCCCGGTGCGTGCGACGCTCTCTGCCTTTATCCCCGCGCAGGCGGGGATCCAGCCATGGCATGAAACGATCACGCCGTCGGCCGCTGGCTGAGGCGGCGGAAGGTGCCGGAGCAGGTGGCGAGCAGGTCGCCGTTCCGGTCGAACGCCTCGCCGGAGGCGAAGATCAGCTTGCGCCCGCCGCCGACGCGCCTGGCCTCGACGCGCACGGTGCCCGAGGCCGCCGCCTTGATGAAATTTGTCGTGATCGACACCGTGACCAGCCCGCCATGCTCGCCCTCGCGGCTTTCCGCGGCGCTGGCATAGCCGAGGGCCGCGTCGAACAGAGACATCAGCGCGCCGCCATGGAGCAGACCGGCGCGGTTCAGATGATGCTCGGCAAGCTCGAGCGTCACCACCGCATGACCGTCACTGGTCTCGACGCGGTAGCCCATGTTGTGCTGGAACCCGCTGTCACGGGTGATGCGTGTGGTCGGGCGGTCCATGGGGTCAGGCCGGCCCGTCCGCGGACCGCGCCGCCATGTGATCGTCGCGCAACAGGGTCTTCATCACCTTGTTGGCGCCGGACAGCGGCAGGGGCTCCTTTCGGAACTCGACCGAACTGGGACATTTGTAATGGGCGATGAGGGTCCGGCAGAAGGCGATCAGGTCGGTGCCGCTGGCGGTTTCCCCATTGGTCAGCACGACGACCGCATGGACCGCCTCGCCCCAGCTGTCATGCGGGATGCCGATGACGGCGCATTGCGCCACGGCCGGATGCTGCTGAAGCGCGTTTTCGACCTCGGTCGAATAGACGTTCTCGCCGCCGGTGATGATCATGTCCTTCACCCGGTCGACCACATAGAGGTAGCTGTCGGCGTCGAGATAGCCGGCGTCGCCGGTATGGTACCAGCCGTCGCGCAGCACCTTTGCGGTCTCCTCCGGGTTGTTCCAGTAGCCCTTCATGATGTTGGGGCCGCGCACGACGATCTCGCCGAACGCGCCCGTGGCCAGTTCCGCACCGTCGGAATCGATGATCTTGACCTCGACATAGGCCATCGGGCGCCCGACCGAGCGCATGCGGCTGCGTCCGGCCTCGTCGGCCGTGTGGTCTTCCGCATCCAGGATCGAGATCAAAGGCGCGGCTTCCGTCATGCCGTAGCCGTGGCGGAACTCGACATCGGGCCAGGCCTCAAGCGCGCGCAACTGCAGAGCTTCGGTGATGGGAGCGGCACCATAGCCGATCCGGCGCATGGAGGAGATGTCGTAGTCGCCGCGTCTCGGGTGGTTCAGCATCATGTCGATCATGGTCGGCACCAGCGACAGGTTCTCGACCCGGTGGGCCTCGATCGCCTGGAACAGGCTTTCCAGATCGAACTTGCGCAGGATCACCGTGTGCGACCCGGACATGGCGGCGGCGAACACGCGCTGGGCGGTCGCCACATGGAACAGAGGGCCGGGCATGACCGCCGACGCTTTGACGCGCAAGTTGTAGCCCAAGAGCGCGCCCAGCGAATTCACATAATAGTTCTTGTGGCTGAGCATGACCCCCTTGGGCCTGCCAGTGGTGCCTGACGTGTAGAACAGGAAGGCCGTGTCGTCGTCCGATCCGCCCGGGTCCGGCATCGGTTCGGCGTCGGCGAGCAAGGCCTCGATGGACAAGGCATCCGCCGGTGCGTCGCCCTCATCGGCCAGGACCACATGCTCGATGAAACCGCACTGTTCCTTCAGGTGGAGCGCGGCCTCCAGATGCGGCCGGTCGCAGAACAGAACACGGGGCGTGCAGTCTTCCAAGACCTGCAGTTGCTCAGGCTCCGACAGGCGCCAGTTGAGCGGCACCACGATCGCCCCCATCCAGGGGCCGGCGAAGAACAGGCAATAGGCATCGAGCGAGTTGAGCGACAGGAGGGCGACACGGTCACCGGGCTCGACGCCGAGCCCGGCAAGGACGGACGCCATGCG
>JBPCWF010000232.1:0-6067 GCA_051009775.1 Hyphomicrobiales bacterium
GGCGGCTTCATCGCCGCGCGCATGCTCGCCTTCCTCGACCGCACGGTCGGCTCGGATGGCTGAACGACATCAGCCTTGCAGTGGCGCCCTGCCGTTCTCCGTGACCGGCAGGGCTCCGTCGTAGAGCCGGACCATTCCATGCTGTAAGTTAGGCGCTGGAGAGGAACGGCATGGCCGCACAGTCCGGTGTCTCGTGCGTTACGGTTTTCGGCGGATCCGGGTTTCTCGGGTCCGAAATCGTGACCCGGCTTGCCGCCGCGGGATTGAAAACAAAGGTCGCGGTGCGCAATCCCGACCGGGTTCAGCCGGCCGGTCCGGCGGACGGCGCCGGCGAAATCCTCTCCGTTTATGCCGATGTCCGTGACGAGACCACGGTCGCCCGTGCGCTTGAAGGCGCGGACGCGGCGGTCAACGCGGTCGGCCTTTATGTCGAGCACGGCGCGGAAAGCTTCGAGCAGGTCCATGAGCTCGGCGCGCTCAATGTGGCGCACCAGTGCGCCCGGTCCGGGGTGCGCCGTCTGGTGCATATCTCCGGCATCGGCGCGGACATGAGGTCCGCGTCGGCCTATGTCCGCGCCCGCGCCAAGGGCGAACTGCTGGTCGCCGATGTCTTTCCGCCGGCGGCGATCCTGCGCCCCAGCGTCATCTTCGGGCCGGGCGACAGGTTTCTCAACACCTTCGCCCGGATCGCACGGACTTCGCCCGTACTGCCGTTGTTCGGGCGCGGCGGAACCAGGCTGCAGCCGGTCTATGTGGCAGATGTCGCCGGTGCGGTGCACGGCGCCTTGAGCGGCGCGGACACGGAAGGACGGACCTACGAGCTTGGCGGGCCCGGGGTCTACAGCTATCGCGACCTGATCGCCATGGTGCTGCACCGCGCCGGCCTGCGCCGATTGCTCGTGCCGGTGCCGTTCGCGGTCTGGGACCTGCTCGCGGCGATCGCATCGGTCCTGCCCGGTCCGCCGCTCACGCCGGCTCAGGTAACGCTGATGAAGCAGGACAATGTGGTCGCCGACGGCGCCTTGTCACTCGAAACCCTGGGCGTCACGCCGACGTCCCTGGAGGATGTTCTTCCGCTCTACGGTTTCAGCCCTACCAGGTGACTGCGCTTCTCACCCGGGCTTCGACCTCTTTTATGATGCGGTCGTACTCCGCCAGTTGCTTGCGGTCGAGAATTCCGGCCAGCTTGCGCCGGGTGCGCTGGCCCAAAGCGATCAGTTCGCCCGCGGCCTTTATGAGCAGGATGGCCCTGGGTTGGGCCATCGGATCGATACCGTGCTTGATCAGAATGCCGCGCTGTTCCTCACTGCTCCGTTCGAGGATCTCTTCGACCAGCGGCCTTTGCTCTTCGTCGAGGTCGATCCGGCCTGCGATGTCGGCTTCGTAGATCGTCCGCTGCCGGGTCTCGGTTTGTGTCTGCGCCTGCGCCGCGACGAGCACCAGCATCAAAGCGGCGGCGATGATACAGATGACCGGCAGGCAATGGCGCGTGACTGCGCGTGGCATTGTTTTGTCCCACGGAATGGTGCTCAAGCGGCCCGGATGTCCGGACACCAATTCATTTAAGGACACAATGCGCAAAGAAAAGGGCATAGGCCTGCCCGCGGTCATTCAAACAGGTCGAAATCGCCGTCGAGCACCTTGTCGAGCCGGCCGGTGCGCCAGCCCCTGACCGCGTCGCGCACCAGCGGGGAGGGCTCTTCGCGATAGCGCCGCACCACCTTGCGGCTGGGAAATTCGAATGCGGCGAATGCCTCGCGCGCCTGCCTGCGCCGGGTTTCGGCACTGGCGTCACCTGGATCGGCCGGCTGCGGCACGACCGTGACACGCACGCTGATGCGCCTGGTCTTGTCGGACCCGGCGCCGGGATGCTCCAGAACATGCAGACCGGTCTCTGCCTCAAGGAGGGAATGGGCGCCGAAGCCGCTGACCGCGAGAACGAACTGGTAATCGGGGTCGCGTTTCTTGACCAGGGGTGTGAAATGCATGCGCCGCTTCTTGGCCCAGTGCAGGTACATGTCGGCCATGCGGCCCGCGAACGCGGCACCCTCCGCTCCCGTCGAACCGGACTGGCGGCCGGTTTCGACCTGCAGATAGGCCTCGCGTGGGCGCGAGCCCTGAAGGTCGTCCCGCGCGGTCTCGATCAGATAGAGGCTCTGCGCCGCGGCTTTGAGAATGTTCGTCGGATAGCTTTCGCGATCGGCGCTCGGGCCGCCGATACGGCGCAGCAGAGAGCCGACCCGGACGAGTGCGGCCTCCATGCGGTCGATATGTTCGACCTGGCCCAGGATCTCGAAGCGCTCGGGCGACGACCAGAAATCGGGCAGTTCGAGAAAGGCCAGCGTCTCCTCCTTGTTCCGGCGCCATGCGTCGGAGGCGATCAGGTCCTGGAGAGCCGCGATGCGGTCGAACAGAAAGGCGAATTCGGTCCGGACGCCGTTCGGTTGCAGGACGATGGCGCGTAGCGACAGTCCTTCCGGCACGTCATCGGCCGCGGTGGCCGGGTCCGCGCCACTCGCCCCGGTGGCGTCGGGGTCGACGAAATCGACCGCAAGCCTGCGGTCCCTCTGGGTGACGAACAGGAACTGGTCGCCCGCCGGCACCTGGCGGTTGACGATGGTCTGGGCCAGCGGCGCCAGCAGGTGCCGGTCGATCGCGCGCTTCAGGGGGCGGGCCCCGAGATCCGGCGTGAAGCCCTGGTCGAGCAGGAAGTCGATCGCCGATTCGTCCCATTCGACCGCCCATGACCTGGAGCGCAGGCCGCGGCGCTGGAATGCGGCGTTGAGCTCCTTTTCCAGGATATCGCGCATCACGTCGCGGCTGAGCGGACGGAACACCACGACCTGGTCGATGCGGTTGATGAACTCGCGGCGGAACACCTTCTCGACCTCGCCCATCACCGCGCCGGCATCGAAACCGCTGGTCTGGCCGGCGAAACCGATCGGCGTGTCGGTCGGGATCGCCGCGCCCAGGTTGGAGGTCAGAATGACAATCGCATGGCGGAAATCGGCGGTCCGGCCCTGCGCATCGGTCAGCCGGCCGTCATCGAACACCTGGAGGAACAGGTCCCAGACATTGGGGTGCGCCTTCTCGAACTCGTCCAGGAGGACGATGGTGAAGGGCTGTTCCTGGATCAGGTCGGTGAGGGCGCCGCCGCCGGCCGCTTCCGAGCCGATCAGGCGGTCGAGGCTGTCGGGCGTCTGAAGCTCGCTCATGTCGAGGCGGATCATCCGGTCCGGCGAGCCGAACAGCCATTCGGTCAGGGTCTTGGCGATTTCGGTCTTGCCGGTGCCGGTCGGGCCGGCGAACAGGAACACGCCGGCCGGACGGGTCGGGTCGGTCACGCCGGCCTTGATCATGGCGACCCGCTCGACCAGGCAGGAGATCGCCTCATCCTGGCCGATCACGCGCTTGTGGAAGTGGCTGCGCAGGGCCTCCAGGTCGAGCGTGCGATCGTCGTTGAGCATGACCTCCGAAAGGCCGGTGAGCTCGACCAGTGTGGTCAGGAGATCGTCCTGGGTGATCTCGGGCCGTGTATCCTGCGGCTTGCCGCGGATCATCCGCTGGCGGGTCAGCTTGAGGAACTTGAGCAGATTGCCGGGCGCCGCGGTTTCACCGAGGAAATGCTGCGCCAGATGCCACGCCTCCTTGAGCGTGCGTTCGTGGCTGTTTTCGGTCCAGCGCTTGAGCCACTGGCTGCCAAGCTCCAGGGTGCCGGCGGTCGTGAGCGTGTCGATGCGGTTGACGGACAGGGTGTTGGTCAGCCGCGGATCGGTCATCGCCAGGCGCTCATAGGCGGCGCGCGATGTTTCGCCGACGATCTTGAGCTCGCCACGCTCGACATAGGGCAGGATGGTGTCGAGGGCGCTCACGGGGCTGTATTTGTGGCGCCCGGAAAAGGCCAGGGCGTCAAAACCCGGGATCAGCCACAGGATGCGCTCGCCCGCCGTCAGGAGCTCGATCATCTGGTTGAGGCGCTCCTCGAACTGACCGAGGTAAATCTGGCCCGCAATCAGGTCGGAATGGCCGGCGACGAATATGGTCCAGCCCTTGGCGTAGAGCCGTGCAGCGAGCTTGTTGATCGCCGAGGTCTTGCCGACGCCGGTTTCGCCGACCACGAGCGCCGAGCGTGCCGGATCCGCTTCAAGCGAGGTTTCCAGCCGGTCGAGCAGCATGGTCAGAGCGCCATGCGGCAGGATTGCATCCGCCTCCCTGGCGGTGCGATCGTCCCAGACCCGGCCCATGGTCTTGAGCAGGCTCGGGTCGGCGGACGGTTTCGCGCGCGATTTCAGCTCCTCGGTCAGCGCCGCCGTGTCCAGGCCGGACAACCCTTCGATGAACTGCTCGATTTCGTAAGTATAGGATTCGTTGAGCCGGTCCAGGGCGTCGCCGAAACTCAGCTTTTCACCGCCGGCGGCGCGCTTGCGGCAGAACTCCTCCAGGTACCCGTTGATCGCGTCGTTCCACAGCTCTTCGCACGAGGCGACGATGGCCGGCCCGGCGACACAGTCTTCGGCCGGCGTCGCCGCGTCCAGATAGCGCAGCGTCACATAGTATGGCGACGTCGACATGCTATCGAGGCCGCGGAGCAACCGCTCGCGCAGGTCCGGGCTGTCGTACTTGCGGCGCAGGGCTTCGATCGCCAGGCAGGCGAGCATGGCGTTGTCGCCCAGGGCGTAGCCCACCAGATCGTCCTCGGCGAACGCGCCGTCGACCAGCTTGATGACGCCCTTTTCGAACTGGTCGTGCTTGATCACGTCGGCCGGGTGCGCGGCGACCTGGAAGAATGCGTTGAGCTGTGTGGCGGCTGCGTAGATCTCGCGCAGAGCGGGGTCGGAATGCTCGATCTCGTCCGTGGCGGCGGCGTTCGACTCGCCCATCGTGTACAGGACGGCAAAGATGCCGATGACGGCTATGATGCCGATCAGAAACGAAGTCAGGGAAAAGTCCATTATTATGTTCTTGCCGGATGCGTGGGCGGACCGAAAACACCCTAAATCACTTTCCGGGCAAAAGGGAATATCCGACTGACGAAACGGTGCGGGAACGGTGTTGGGTAACGATGCCTCAGGACGCCGCCGGGGCAGGCTCGGCTTCATCGTCAATTTTAAGCGCGGCGTCCAGGTTGTCCTTGCGCCGTTCCTCGCCGGTGTAGTTTTCGTCGACCCGGCGGCGCCGGTCCGGGCCGAAATAGGTCTTGCTGCGAATAAACGGCCGCGGCCGCTCCACGGTTTCCAGAATACGGCTGAAAAGGCCGGCGGCGGTTATCGGCTTGCGCAGGAGTTCGGTCACGCCGGCATCGCGCGCCTGCTCGACGATTGTGCGCTCGGAATGAGCGGTCAGCATGATGATCGGGACATAGGGATTGGAGCTGGCCTCGGCACTGCGAACCTGCTTGATGAACGCGATGCCGTCGGTGCCGGTTCGGGTGTGGTCGACGATGATGATGTCGATCGGCATGGACTTGGCCAGTCCGAACGCTTCTTCGGCATCGTTGGAGTCGCTCAGATGCTGGATGCCGAAGCCCTTGAGCAGGATCTTCAGGATCGACAGCATATAGTTGCTGTTGTCGATGACGAGCAGCGATAGCGAAGACAGGTCGTATTTCTTGCCCATGCGTCTCCCCGGAACGATGCAAGGGTCGGGCACGGCCCGCCGCCAAGTCCACGGCGGTGACGTCAAATGCCTGTGCCAGAGCGGATCGCCGAAGCCTATGATCGTTGGCATAATAATGAGTTAATCGGTCTGTGTCCGGCAGAATCTTCGCGCGGCGTCGGCGCGGCGCAGATCTCTATCCCAGGCGCCCCTTGTGCGGAACGCCGGTGACGATCGTGACCATGTGGGCAAGGGCGAGAATCAGGACCAGCGCGCAGATCAGAAGCAATGGCGGGGTCGGCACCAGCCTCGGACGGCCGGGACCGATGGGCCGGCGCTCGAGCCACAGGAGGTAGGCCCCGAGCGACAGCGACCCGGCCAGGCAGGCCAGGGTGATCAGAACATCCAACGAGACCGTGGACAACATGGTTTTCGGGCAGCTCCGGGACTGGACAACAGTGCCATGGTGGGC
>JBPCWF010000233.1:0-4668 GCA_051009775.1 Hyphomicrobiales bacterium
GATCCAGTCGGTGCAGTCGGCGCTCTCATTGGTCGGGAAATCGAGAAGCAGCATGGTGAGGTCGAAGCCGCCGGACAGCATGGCGGAGAAGGTGGCATAGGTGGCGTCGCGGTTGCCCCATATGAAGGTGTGATAGTCGAGCGGGTTGGCGATCTCGACATAGTCGTTGAGCGAGGCGCGGACGTGCGCGGCATGGTCCGGCTCGAGATCCGGGAACACGAGCCCCGTTCCCTCCGTCCGGTCGGCCATGAGCGAGGCTTCGCCGCCGGAACAGCTGAGCGACGCGATGCGGTTGCCGGGCAGGGGGCCGAACAGGCTCAGGAGCTTGAGGCTCTCCAGGAAGGCCGGCACCGAATGGACGCGGGCAATGCCGCAGCGGGCGAACAGGGCGTGATAGAGCGCATCGGCGCCCGACAATGTCGATGTATGGCTGACAGTTGCCTGCGCGCCTTTTTCCGAACAGCCCGATTTCAGGGCGACGATGGGCACGCCCTGTTCGCGCGCCCGTATCGCGACACGGGAGAAGCGGGCGACATCGTCGAGCCCTTCGATATGGAGGCCGATGACCCCGATCCGGTCGTCTTCGAGCAGAGCTTCGAGGCAGTCGGTGACACCAAGCGCCGCATGGTTGCCGAGCGAGAGCAGACAGGCGAGCGGCAGGCCGCGGCGGCCCATGGTGAAGTTGATGCCCATATTGCCGCTCTGGGTGATGATCGCGGCGCCGCGGTCGATCGGTTCGAGCCCGTGATTGTCCGGCCACAGCGCCAGGCGGTCGAGCGCGTTGACGCAACCGTAGCAGTTGGGTCCGACGATCGGCATTGCGCCCGCCGCCTCGACCAGTTCGGCCTGAAGCTCTGCACCCTCGTCGCCGACCTCGGCAAAGCCCGAGGCGTAGCAGACCGCACCGCCCGCGCCCATGTCGGCGAGCACCCGGACCGCCTCGATGGTCGGTTCGCGCGGTATGGCGATGAAGGCGGCGTCGGGTACGCCCGGCAGGTCTTCGAGGCGCCGGTAACAGGGCCGGCTGTTAAGGTCGGCGCGGCTCGGGTGCACCGGCCAGATTTCGCCTTCAAACCCTAAGAGCTCGCATTGCCGGACCACTCGTGCAGCCTCCCACCCGCCGATCACCGCGATCGACCCGGGCGACAGAAGCCGCCGCAGCGGTTTTGTCCCCTCGGCAGCCATCGCGTCCACACCGGCGTCCACGGGTCACCCGCCGAGCGGGCGCAGCAGGGAACGGGAGATGATGTGGCGCTGGATTTCGCTGGTGCCCTCCCAGATGCGCTCGACCCGGTGGTCGCGCCAGATCCGTTCGAGCGGCAGTTCGTCCATCAGCCCCATGCCGCCATAGATCTGGATCGCCTCGTCGGCAACCATGGCCAGCATCTCGGTGGCGTGCAGCTTGGCCATGGCGGCGTCCATGTCCTCCATGGTGCCCTGATCGTTCTTCCATGCGGCATGAAGGGTCAGGAGCTCGGCGGCCCTCAGCTGCATGGCCATGTCGGCGAGCTTGAACGAGACGCCCTGGAACTTGGAGATCTGCTGACCGAACTGGGTGCGGTTGACCGACCAGTCGAGCGCCAGATCGAACGCCCGTTCGGCGCGGCCGAGGCAGGTGGCCGCGACCTGGAGCCGTGTCGCCGCCAGCCACTCATTGGCGACGTCGAAGCCCTGGTCGGGTTCACCCAGGATTTGCGAGGACGGCACGCGGCAATCGTCGAACTCAAGGATGCAGTTGACGTAACCCCGGTGGGAGACGTTGTTGTAGCCGCGCCTGACCGTGAACCCCGGTGTGCCCATGTCGACCAGGAAAGAGGTGATCTTCTTTTTCGGCCCACGCGGCGTCTCCTCCTCGCCGGTGGCGGCGAACAGGATGACGAAGTCGGCGACGTCGGCATGGCTGATGAAATGCTTGGTGCCGTTGATCACCCAGTCGTCACCGTCGCGCACGGCGTTGGTCTTCATGGAGCGCACGTCGGAACCGGCGCCCGGTTCGGTCATGGCCAGGCAATCGATCTTTTCGCCGGTGACGACCGGGTGGAGATAGCGGTCCGCCTGTTCGGGCGTGCAGGCCTGGAGGATGTTCGAAGGCCGGGCGACGCAGGTCCAGTGGAGCGCGTAGTTGGCGCGGCCGAGCTCCTTCTCGAGCAGGATCCAGGACACGGTGTCGAGGCCGCCGCCGCCCAGTTCCGCCGGCATGTTGGCGGCGTAGAGCCCGGCGTCGATCGCCTTCTTCTTGATCTCGGCGACAAGTTCGGGCCGCAGTTCGCCGGTGCGTTCGATCTCCGCCTCATGCGGATACAGCTCGCGCTCGACGAAGCTGCGCGCCATCTCCACCAGCATCTTCTGTTCGTCGGTCAGGGCGAAATCCATTTGGGCATCCTCCCTAAAGGGCCAGGGTGTGGCCGTCGACCGGGATCGCCTGGCCGCTGATGCGGGCGGCGGCCGGCGAGGCCAGGAACAGAACCGTGTCAGCCATGTCGTCGGCGGTGACGAAGCACTTCATCGAAATGGCCTCAGTGATGCTCTCGCGCACCGCGTCTTCGGTCTGGGCGGTTTTCGCGGCCTCGGCGGCGATCACCCGGTCGATGCGGTCGCCCTCGACCGGGCCCGGGCATATCGCGTTGGCACGGATGCCGAACGGTCCGAGCTCGATCGCGAGCGTCTTGGTGAAGCCGATCACGCCCCATTGCGCCGTGGCATAAGGCGCGCGGCGGGCAAACCCGTGAAGGCCGGCGGTGGACGAGAAATTGACGATCAGGCCGCTGTTCTGCTTTTTCATCTCCGGGATGGCGCGCCTGGCGCACAGGAACTGGCCGTCAAGGTTGACCGCAAGGCAGCGGCGCCAGCCCTCGAAATCCATGTCTTCGAGCGCCGCGGTCGGCCCGGCGGTGCCGGCGCAGTTGACCAGCACGTCGAGCCCGCCCAGATCCGCCAATGCCGCGTCGAACCACCGGTCGACGGCGTCTTCCTCCGTCACGTCCACATGAGCCGCGGTGATGGCGCGGTTGTCGGCGGGGATCGTTTCCAGCGCCTCGTCGTCGACATCGCAGACGTGGACCCTGGCGCCCTGATCGGCGAACCGCTCGGCGATCCGCCGGCCGATACCGGCGGCGCCGGCGGTCACCATGACCCGTTGACCCTCGTGGCTCATGCCGTGCCTCCCTTTGCCGGAACGTTCATCACCCGGCCGACCTGATCCGGTGTCTCCATGCCGGCGTGCGCCGCCATGATGGCCGTCAGTGCCTCATGGACCTCGGGCCTGATCGGCGCGGCCTTCTGCGCGGTTATGTCGACGTGGAGCAGCATCTGTTCCGTTGTGCTCAAGAGCTTGCCGGTGCGGCCATGATACATGGCGTGGAACAGGTGCAGGCGCTTTTCGTCCACGCTTAAGATCTGGGTCGAGAACTCCAGCGGCTCGCCGCTCGAGACCTCGTCAAAATAGTTGATGTGGCTTTCGACCGTGTAGAACGAGCCGCCGGAGGCGCGGTAGGCCTCGTCGATCCCGATATAGCGGAACAGGGCGTCGGAGGCGTCGCCGAAGGCGTAGAGATAATAGCTCTCCGACATATGGCCGTTATAGTCGACCCACTGGGGCTGCACCGTGCAGCGGTAGAGCCTGAGCGGTGCGCCGATTTCGGCGCCGGCCGTCCATTTGTCGTATCTGCGCCTGGCATACTGGCGCGCCTCGTCGCGCGCCAGTACCTGGCCTGCGCCGATGTCGTATTGGCGCAGCACGCGCATGATGTCGACCAGGCAGTCGTTGCGCAGTTGCTCAAGCTCCTTGATCGAACGGCCCGCGGCCTGGTCCTGCGTGCCTTCGACCATGCGGTCGATCAGAGTGTCGTTGAGTTCCGGTGCCTCGAGCTTGGTCCAGGGCAGTTTGAGCGCCGGGCCGAACTGTTCGAGCATATGGCGCATACCGTCATTGCCGCCGGCCAGATGGAAGGTCAGGCAGGTGCCCATCAGCGCCCAGCGCAGGCCCGGCCCGTAGATCAGGGCGTCGTCCAGCTCGCCGGTGGTCGCAACCCCGTCATTGACCAGATGCAGGATCTCGCGCCACACCGCCTCCTGAAGCCGGTCGGACAGATAGCCGTCGATCTCCTTGCGCACCCTGAGGGCATACATGCCGATGCTCTCGTAGAACGCCGCGGCGCGTTCGATCGTATCGGCTGAGGTCTTCTCGCCCGGCACGATCTCGACCAGCGGCAGCAGGTAGACCGGGTTGAACGGGTGGCCGATCACGACCCGTTCGGGATGGGTGCAGTCCGCCTGGATGCGCGACGGCAGCAGACCGGACGAGCTTGAGGCGATGATGGCCTCCGGCCGGGCGGCGGCATCGATCCGGGCATGGAGCGCGCGTTTCAGGTCCTCGCGTTCCGGCGCGCTCTCCTGGATGAAGTCCGCCTTGGAGACGGCGTCTTCGACGGAAGAGGTGAACCTGAGCGTTCCAGGCTCGGCACCGGGCGCCATGGACAGCCTTGAGAGCGAGGGCCAGGCGGTGTTGATCGCCTCGCGCAGTTTGCTCTCGGCGTCCGGGCCCGGATCGGTGGCGACGATGTCGAGCCCGCGCGCGAGACAGCGCGCGGCCCAGCCGGCGCCGATCACGCCGGTGCCGACAATGGCGACGGTCTTGATCTCGTCCATGTGCGTTCGGCCTAGTGCTTC
>JBPCWF010000234.1:0-2879 GCA_051009775.1 Hyphomicrobiales bacterium
GGCGGCAACTCCGTCACCCATCAGGGCTTCTATGCCTCGGCGGGCCTGTTCCTGACCGGCGAGAACCGGGCTTACAACGCCGAGGACGGATCATGGGGCAGGGTCAGGCCGCTCGATCCGGTGACCGACGGCGGCCTCGGGGCGTGGCAGCTGGCGGGACGGTTCGACTATGTCGACTATGACGATCCGCTGGTCGCCGGCGACAAGGCCCATGCCCTGACCCTTGGCCTCAACTGGCATCTGATCCCGTATGCCAGGATCATGGCCAACTGGGTCTATTGGGACATTGTCGGCGCCAATGACGACAGCGGCCACCATTTCGGCATGCGCGCGCAGGTTGACTGGTGACGGCATACCTCCGATTTGTTGTAAAATTGTCACTTCTACCGGCGAAGTGACAGGAAATGAGGCGGAAGTGCGTCCCGTTTATTGAAAAATCATGCCGTCCGAAGGATCATGTGGCCGAGCGATTCAGTGGAATTTGGGGTTCATCTCATGAAACGGCTTTTGCTTGCGGGAACGTCGGCCTGCTGTCTGCTCGGTGCGGCCAGCGCCGTGCAGGCTCAGGAAGGGTTCTATGTCGGCGGCGCGGGCGGGTTCAATTTCGCCGAAGATCTTGAGATGGGTGACGTCAACCCGTGCTGCGGACCCGGGGACCGCGAAATAGACTTCGACGACGGTTTCGCCGTGCTCGGTGCGCTCGGCTACATGTTTGCCTCGGGTTTCCGGGTCGAGGGAGAAGCGTCCTACCGCGAGAACGATGTCGACAGCGTCACCGTTCAGGGCGAGGGCACGACGCCCCGGAGCGGCGATGTCGGTGTCTTCGCGCTGATGGCCAACGGCTGGTACGACATCGAGGTGGTCGACAACGTGCAAATCCATCTCGGCGGTGGTATCGGCGTTGGCTTCCTTTCGGCCGATGTTAACGATGTCAGCGTGTTCGGTCCGACCAGAAGGCTCGACGACAACGCGACGGTCTTTGCCTATCAGCTGGGCGGCGGCGTCGCTTATGTGTTGGACAACGGCGTGGCCTTTACCGCCGACTACCGGTTTTTCGGCACAACGGATCCGGATTTGGACGTAAGTACCGGCGGAGGGAACGTTGATGCCGACGCAGATGGCTATCACAGCCACTCCATACTGTTCGGCATAAGGATGCCGTTGCAGGTGGTTGGAGTCGGGCCCTAAGACGGCGCGGTCAAATTACACCAGCAAGAACGGAGCGCCAGTCGGCCAGCGAGCAGCTTGTTTCGGCCGTGCGTGAGGCATGGCGCGCCGCGCCCGGAACCTGCACCCGCGATCCCCAAACAGGCGAAAGCTGCGCGTGGTACCACCGCGCGCGGCCGCTGCTGCGTGCGCTCGATCTCGTGACCGCGGTCGGGGACCATGCGCCCGTGCTGCAGGCGGCACTGGCGGACGGCCTGTCCGGCGGTGCGCAGCGTGTGCTGCTTAGCGGCTGCGCCGATGAGACCATGCTTGCGCAATTGTTCGATGCCCTGGATCGGGCGCGCTCGGACGCCGACACCACCGTGCTCGACCGCTGCGCCACGCCGCTCGGCCTGTGCCGGACCTTTGCCCATGCTGAAGGCCGCACCCCGCGCTTCGCCATGTCGGACCTGTTCGATCACGTGCCCGACCGGCCTTACGACATGATCTGCACCCATGCGTTCCTCGGCTTCTTTGCACCATCGATGCGCCGTCAACTGATCGACACCTGGGCACGCCTGCTCGCGCCCGGCGGCCGTCTCGTGACAATGCAGCGTCTGCGCCCCGAATATCCCGAAGCGACGATCCGGTTCACGCCCGCCCAGGTGGACGCCTTTGCGGCCGAAGCCCGAAGCCGTGCCGCGGCCTTCGGCGACAGGCTCGGCATCCCGCCCGATGACGTGGCGACCGCGGCCAGCGCCTATGCGCTGGGCATGCACACGCACCCGGTCCGGTCGGCGGACGAACTGGAGCAGCTGTTCGTCCCGGCGGGATTTGATCTGACCCGCCTGGACACCGTCGAGATCGCACGCCCGCCCGGCGTGCCTAAGAGAGGGCGCCGGAATACCGGGCCGGCGGTTCACGTCGTGGTCGTGGCTCGGAAATCTTCCTGACGGACAAGCGAGACAAAATCCTCGAACTTGCCGCTCTCGCTACGCGGGATGTCGTCGACATAGCTGACCTTGAGATCGAACGGATAGGGCAGGCGGCTCACCACGTGACGGCGGAACGCCCGTTCCTCCGCATCGCTCAGCGGCCGCGCCGTCACCAGCTTGACCTCCAGCCCGGACGGGGCGGTCTGGACGAACTGATGCTGCAGGATCGGCGCGATTTCCGTGAAGCGCCGCGTGCCGAAAGATGGCCAGTGCTGTGAGCCGTCCGGCAGGACCATGATGTTGCGCTGGCGCCCGAGCACGCGTGCCAGCGCGGGCAATCCCCGGCCGCAGCGGCATGGCCGCCCGACCTCGGCGTAATCGCCGATGTCGTAGCGGATGAGCGGCATGGCGAACCCGAACAGGGGCGTCACCACGACCCGCCCGGTTTCGCCAGGCGCGCAAGGGGTGCCGTTGTCGTCCAGCACCTCGACCAGTATGCACTCCGCCGGCACGTGGTAGGCCGTTGTGTCGGGGCATTGGAGCGCAATGTATCCGGTTTCCTGCGCCGAATAGAAATCGTAGACATCCACGCCCCAGACCGCCCTGGCGGCCCGGCGCGTCTCCACCGACAGCGTTTCGCCGAATGTCTGGATTCGTTTGAGCCGTGGCAGATTGAGCTTTTCAGCCTCCGCCAGGGCGAGAAGTGCCGCCAGATTGGACGGCGCAATGAACAGGACGTCCGGCTGGTGGCGGTCGAGCCATTCGGCATGCTGCTGGATGCTGGCGGAGGTGTTGAGC
>JBPCWF010000235.1:0-8082 GCA_051009775.1 Hyphomicrobiales bacterium
ATTCAAGCCCGGCGGTCTCCACGTCATGCTGATCGGCCTCCAGACGAAGCTCGCCGAAGGCGAGGCGTTCCCGCTGACCCTGGTGTTCGAAAAACGCGGTGAAGTGGTGGTCGACGTCAAGATCCAGAAGTCTGCAGGCGCGGCGCATGGCAGCCACGAACATAACTGACCGTGACGGCAGCCCACGAGAGCGGGGCGGATGATGGCCAGGAAGCGTGAACCGATCCTCATGCTGACCGCGGCGGCGGCTGTGGTCGCGGGTTTCCTGCTTGGGCCTGCCGCCTATCGTTATGTCACCGCCGGCGGCGCGCTGATTGAAAAGCAGGCCGCTGTCGGCGGCGCGTTCTCGCTGGTCGATCACACCGGACGGATCGTGAGCAACACCGATTTCGAGGGCAAGCCGCTTGCCCTCGTTTTCGGCTTCACTCACTGTCCGGAGGTCTGCCCGGCGACGCTTGTGCATATGGCAGGCTGGATCGATGCGCTGGGTGCGGATGCGGAAAAGATGCACTTCGCCTTCATCTCGGTGGATCCGGAGCGCGATACGCGCGAGCGCATGGCCGAGTATATGGCGGCATTCGATCCGCGCATCGTCGCCCTGACCGGCTCGCCCGAGCAGGTCAAGACCTCGACACGCGCCTATCGGGTCTATGTCCGCAAGGTCGACACCGGCGGCGGCGACTACACGGTCGATCACACGGCAGTGACCTATGTGATGGACCGCCACGGTCGCTTCGTCACCATGATCAACTATAATGAGGATCCCGACAAAGCGGTTGCGAAACTGAGACAGGCGATCGCCGGGCGTTCTTGAGACCTCCAGGCCGGCGAGAGGGAGCGTTGCATGCTGATCAGGACGCGCACCGACAAGGTGATCGTGATTGCCGCATCGACCCTGTTCGCGGTGTCGCTTCTGGCCGCGCTCGGCCTTCAGTACAAATTCGGCGAAGTGATCTTTTTCAAGCGCGTCATCGCCGGCATCGCCGGTTGCTTCTGACCCGGGCTCGGATCCAAATACCGCGACGGGTTTTCAGCCTGCGGTCCGTTCAAGGTCGGACCCTCCAACAGATCGGGACCGCCGTCCATGTCCGCACTCAGAAACCTTTTGAACAGCCCTTACGCCTTCTGGGCGCTGCTCGCCCTGCCGTCTGTCCCCATGGTGCTCGGCCTGACCCGTGGCACGATGGCCTATGGCGAACTCATGCATGTCTCGGGCGAGTTCTCGGCCCGTTTCATGATCGTCGCGCTGATGGTCACCCCGCTGATGGTGATGTTCCAGAACCGCCGCTGGCCCAGATGGCTTGCGGCGCGGCGGCGATATCTGGGCGTCGCGGCCTTCGGCTACGCCGTGCTCCATACCGTGGCCTATCTTCTGGACGCCGGAACGCTGCCCAGGATCGTCGGCGACCTGGCAAAACTCGGCATCTGGACCGGCTGGGTGGCGGTCGTGATCTTCGTGCCCCTGGCGCTGACCAGCAACGACCACGCCGTCCGGCGCATGGGACCGGCCTGGAAAACATTGCAGCGCACCGTCTACCTGGCGGCGCTCTTCACGCTCGCGCACTGGGTTTTCATTCACAACAGCTTTGGCGGTGCTTTGGTCCACTTCGCGCCGCTGGCGGCGCTCGAAGCCTACCGGATCTGGAAGCGCGGCTTGCCGTCAGGCGCCTTCGCCGGGTGAGCCGTCCGCCCCGGAGCCGATCCTGTCCAGCCGTTCCTGAAGCACCAGGTTGTCGATGCTGGAGATCGGCAGGTTTACGAAGATCGAGATCCGGTTGGCCAGCATCCTGTAGGCATCGGCGAAGGCGAGGCGCTTCTCGGGTTCGGTTCCCTCGACGGCGACCGGGTCCGGCACGCCCCAATGGGCCGTCATCGGGTGTCCCGGCCAGATGGGGCAGGTTTCGCCGGCCGCGTTGGCGCATACGGTGAAGACGAAATCTATCTGCGGCGCGTCCGGTTCGGCGAACACGTCCCAGCTCTTCGAGCTGGCAGTGGAGACATCGTGGTTCAGCTTCCTGAGCAGGTCGATTGCGTAAGGGTGCACAGTGCCGCTCGGCTTCGATCCCGCCGAGTAGGCCTTGAACCGGCCTATGCCTTCACGGTTGAGGATCGCCTCCGCCATGATCGATCGTGCCGAATTGCCGGTACACAGAAACAGCACGTTATAGACACGGTCATTCATGATCGGGAACTCATTCTGGGTCCTGGTCGACGCGTTCAATTGACACGATACTTTATCAAAACGATGACGATCTCTAATCGGCAGGCTGGTTCTCCAGCGCCGCGATCCTGGATTTGAACCATTCGAGGTTCTTCTTCCAGCCGGCATTCGCGGGCGTCGCTTCGAGCATTCTCTCCATGATCCCGGCGCCTTCCCGGAAGGCCGAAAGCGCCGCGGCCGCGCGTCCCTGCTGCTGATAGAGCCGGCCCGCCTTGGCCAGGCTGATGGCCACCGCGCGCTGGCGGTCGGCAATCTCAGGCGCGGAGGCAGCCAGCCGGCGTCTGATTTCCAAACCCTGCTCGATGGCCGAAACGGCCGCTTCGAGGTCGCCCTGGGCGCGCTTGACCGTGCCGACATTGTCATGGGCGGCGGCCAGCGTCGCCTGCCACACCGCATTGTCTTCCGAGCCGTCCGCCAGCCGCCGGACCACGGCGAGCGCCGCGGTGTAGGCGCCGAGCGCGTCGTCCAGCTTGCCCTGCCTCTGCAGAACGATGCCGATATTGTTGTGGGTGCCGTAGAGATCGCCTTGCCACAGGGCGTTGGAAGGATCGGTGCCGACAAGGCGCTGCATGATCTCAAGCCCCCGCCGGTAGGCGCCGAGCGCGCCGTCGCGATCGCCCTTCTGCGACAGCAGGGACCCGATGGCGTTGTGGTTGGTATAGAGGTCGCGCTGCCAGTGATGGTTCGTGCCGTCCTTGGCGACCAGGCGTGCCGTCACGTCCTGTTGGGCGCGATAGGCATCGAGCGCGCCGTCGAGATCGTTGCGGGCGCGCAGGATGTCGCCGATCAGGCGGTGATTGGTGGCAAGGTTACGTGCCCAGTCGGCGTTGGTCGCGTCCGACGCCAGCAGTGTGGTGCGGATCTCCAGCGCCTTTTTCTGCGCCGACAGGGCGGCATCGAGATCGCCCTGAGCATGCCGGACGATGCCGATCTTGGTGTAGCTGAACGCCAGGTCGTTCTGCCGGCCGGCATTGGTCGGATCTGCGGCCGCGAGCCGTTGGCGGATCTCGAACACCTCACGATAGGCCGTATGGGCTGCAGCCATGCTGCCCGTGCCGCGATGGGCGTCGCCGATCAATTCCTGGACCACTGAGAGGCCGCGCTGCAGTTGGGCGTTGTTGGGGTCGGTCGCCGACAGCCGGCGCCGGATGGTGAGGCCCGAGCGGAACGCTGTGAGCGCGCCGTCCAGGTTTCCCTGGGCCATCTGGATCTCGCCGATATCCTGATGGTTCTTGGCCACGCCGATTTGTAGCCTGGCGTCGTTCCGGTCGCGCTTGGCAAGACGCTGTTTGAGATCGAGCGCGGTCCGATAGGCGTCGAGCGCTCCGTTCAGATCTCCGCGCCGGCGCCTGAGATCGCCGATATGCTCATGACTGATCGACACCAACTGCTGCCAGTCGGGACGCTGTCCCGTTTCGGCGGCCATCCGCTGCCGGAGCTTGAGGCTTGCCTCGAACGCGCTCAGCGCGCGATCGAGGTCGCCCTGGGTCTCGTAAACCGTTCCCATCAGCTCATGGCTGATCGACAGCCGGCGCTGCCACACCGGGTTGCGCGGGTCGAGGCGGGTCAGGCGGTCGAGGATCTTGAGCCCGGCCTGGAGCGAGGTGAGGGCGCCGGACAGGTCGCCCTTCGACTTGAGCACGTCGCCGAGCGTCGTGTGCGCCCAGGCGAGGTCGAGCTGCCAGACCGGGTTGGCCGCATCCGTCCTGGCGATCTCGTTCAGGATCCGGCGCGCCTTGCGGGTCTGGTCCTCGCGTTTGGCGGTGTCGCCCAGGATGCCGTAACCTTCCGCGAAATGCAGCAGCATGACCGCCTTGCGGTGCTGCAATGGTGCTGTGTCCGCGCCCAGCTCGGCCATGTCCTGGAACATGTCCTCGGCCTGGTGCAGCACGCCCATCGGCATTTCGACCGGGATGCCGGCGCGGTCGGAAAACTTGACCGCGTTGTCGACCAGACCGGTGGCGCGCTCAAGCGTCCGGTCGAGCAGCTCGGTGTTGCGCTTGAGCTGATAGCGCGCGTAGATCGCGCTTGCCGTGGCGAACACCGCGAGCAGTGCCATCGACGCGGCGATGCCGAAATAGACGTGCCTGCGCCGCCGCTCGGCCACTTCCTCACGCCGCCGCAGGTCGTCCAGATTGAGGCCGAGCATGCCGGAAATGATCTTGAGCTTGGCCAGCGTCTTGCCGTCGGCGCTGGCGCGGACATCGGCGCCGACCGGCTCGCTCGGCTGGTCGGTGATCGCACCGTCGCCGTCGAGCGTGAAACGCAGGGCCTCAGGGAAGCATTCGCGCTCCGGCGCACCGGGCTCGCCATCGACGATCAGGGCAAAGATGCGGCCCGCCCGGCCCATGGCCTTGAAGCGGCGCACCTCCTCGTTGACATATGTGCTGTCCGCCGCGCTCGGCGAGCAGATCACGATCAGATTCTCGGAGGCCTCGAGCGCCGCGTCGAGCTGCTTTTGCAGCGACGGGCCGGCGGACAGGTCGAGACGGTCACGAAAGATCGGTCTGAGCTTCCGGGGCACCGTGCCGGCATCGGTTTCGCGCCCGATCATGTCCTTCGGGATGCGGTAGCTTTCCAGCGCGTTCTGCAGCCACTTGCCCCAGCGGCTGTCCTTGTGGCTGTAGCTTATGAAGGCGCGGTATCTGTAACCGTCGGGCGGTGTCATGGCGCGTCCAATGCTCGGTTCACCCGACCTTACACCATAGGTCTTGAGGGGTGGTATGACCGATGCTCCGGCCGGGATCAGCGGGCCTTGAGATCGTCGACCACGCGCGCAAGGAAGTCTTCCGCGGCTTCGAGCTGGCGGCACTCGATGAACTCGTCCGGCTGGTGGCCCTGGGCCATGGATCCGGGCCCCATCACCACGCTTTCGATGCCGCCATAGTCGCAGAACACACCGGCCTCGGTGCCGTAGTCGACCTTGCCGGCCTCGTTGCGGCCGCTCAGCCGCATGGCCAGCTCAAGGGCGCCGGACTGTTCGCCCGCGCGGAACGGCGGATAGTCGATCAGCACGGACCAGGAGAACCCGGTATCCGGATTCCTGGCCTGCATGGCCGGTTCCAGATGCTCATGGGCATGGGTTTTGATCCGGTCCATCAGGCCCGCGGCATCGAAGTCCGGGCGGTACCGGGTCTCGAACTGGAAGCTGCAGGTCTCCGGGATCATGTTGAGCGCCTCGCTGCCGGAAACCGGCCCGACATGGAGCGACGAATTGGGCGCGACATAGGCGTCGTCGCCGGTCTCGATGTCGCCGATGGTCAAGCTGAGATCGGCAATGAACGTGATCAGGCGTGCAGCCTCGATGACCGCGTTCACCTTGTGTGCCGCGTAGGACGAATGGCCCGGTTCGCCCCTGACCTCGCAGGTCAGGGCGATCTTGCCTTTATGTTCCACCACCGGCTGCATTGAGGTCGGCTCGCCGATGATCGCAACATCCGGCACCCGGCCGGTCTGCTTCATGTGGTCGATCAGCGGTTTGATGCCCTTGCAGCCGACTTCCTCGTCATAGGACAGCGCAAGGTGCAGCGGGCGCTCGAGCTCGGCACCGGCGGCGTCGAGCACGGTCTTGAGCGCGGCCGCGACGAAGCCTTTCATGTCGGTCGTGCCGCGGCCGTAGACCCGGCCGTTGTCGGGCGTCAGCGCATAGGCGGGCCTGGTCCATGGCTGCCCCTCGGTCGGCACCACGTCGGTATGGCCGGAGAGGGCGACCCCGCCGCTCATCTCGCCGCCGCGGCCGGGCAGGGTGGCGAGCAGCGCCTGTTTTTCCCCGCTGGCATCGGGCACGAGGTCGTAGGCGATGCCGCGCTCGTCGAGCAGGGCGCGGACATAGTCCACCAGGGGGATGTTGGTCTTGGCGCTCGTCGTGTCGAACGCAATCAGGCGGTCCAGCAGTTCAAGTGTCGAAGGCATGGCCCGTTTATAGCGCTTTTGGCGGTCCGGACAATACGCCGTTCCGCCAAATTCAGCGCGAGAACCATGTGCTTCCGGCATTCATGCAGGCCGAAATGCCATGAGCAAACTGCCTCTATGCCGGCTGCTTTCCTGCGCTACAGCAGCCTGCGTTCAAGCAAACGCAGACAAGCTGCTCTAGCGCTTGAGCCAGGTGGTCAGCGCTTGCAGTTGCGACGTGGCCTCGACATCGCCGCCTTCCGCACCGCGCTGGTACCATTCGATCGCAATATTTGCGTCCGGCAGAACACCGTGCACCTTGAGCTGCTCGAACACCATCGGATCGTATGACTTGCCAAGTGCGGTCGCGGCGCGCGGATCGCCCGCCTTAAGCGCACGCTGATAGAGCAGGCGGGCCGAAGCGATATCGCCGAGGTTCATCAACTCGTCGCCCTTTGTCAGTAACGGGCTCTTGCTGCTGGCCGGCGCGGCCGGTGCCGGTTCGGTCTGTGCCGGCGGTGTCAGTACCGCGACTTTGGTCTCCGGTGCCGGCGCCTCGGGCGCGGGCTGGGCTGCGACTTCCGGCTCAGGCGGCGCCGCTTGCGGCTCGGGTTGTGTTACGACCTCCGCCTTCGGGGCGGTTTTCTCAGCTTCGGGCTGAACCACGAGCTCTTCCTTGGGCGCGGTCTTCTCGGGCTCCGGTTGTGCCGCAGCCTCCGCCTTGGGCGTTTCCGCCGCGGGCTTCGGCACGGGCGGGGCCGCTTGCGTCTCCGCCTCCGTGCTCTGCCGCGTGGGCGCCTGAACCTGTAACTGGCTGAACGGCGAGGTTTGTGAACCGGCCGGAGCTTCCTCGGTCGGCGCCTCCCCGGTCGGCACCGGGTCAGGCACTGCGGTGGCTTCGGCAAAGGAGCGCGGCTTGGTTGCCGCCGCGGCGGTCGGCTCGACACGCATTTGGCCGGGCGCCACCTTGACTTCCATCGTCTTCGACGGGGCAGCCTGGATATGGGTCGCATCGTCAATCACTTCGGCGAGCAAAGTGATCTGGCCGGTGAAGCCGGCCGGCAGCGTCATGGTCAGGCCGCCGAGCTCGTTCTGGCTCAACACCCATTCGCCATGGCCAAGGTCGGTGCCCGCCGAAAGGCGCGCGCCGTCCGGCAGTCCGCTGACACGCACCCGCAAGCGCTGCTCGGGGGCCGCAGGGGCGACCGAAAGCGACAGCGGGATGGGGTCGAGCGACGTGCCCTGGCTGTCGGTGACCGTCAGCCGTGCCATATAGACCTGTTTCTTTGTCTGTGCGACCGCCGGGGCGGCGGCTGGTGCCGTCGCCACTGCGTTCTCGGCGGATTTCGGCGGCGTGACACTGAGCCCCGGCTCCGGCGATGCCGCGCTCGGGGTTGCCTCGGGCGCAACCTTGGCGACCGCCTGTGTGTCGGTTTCCGCCGGCGCGGTTGCCGTTTCGGCCGTCGGCGCGGCAGGCGCGGCGTTCGGTGCCTGTTCGGTCTCACTGGTCGTGGTCGCCACCACCCAGTTCCAGACGTCGTTCGGCTTGAAGTCCTGCTGGTAGTAGAGCAGCAGGGCAAAAACCGCGCCTGTTGCGATCGGCAGGCCGACCGAGAGTGCGATCGACCGCGACAGCGTCGCGCGATGACGCGCGATGACGGGCACCGGCTCGACAATATCCTCCGGATCGTCGTCTTCGAGAGTGTTTTCCGATGGTGACCGGATGGCATAGGGCTGCGGTTGGGCGCGGGCATCCCGCAATTCGCCTCTGATGTCGTCAAACGCCCTGTGCGCATTGTCGGACCAGTTGGAATTGAGTTCGTCCTTGAGCCGCGGCCGCCGGAAGACGATGGTCGGACGGTCCGGCTGCGCGTCGTCGTCTTCGTCATCGGAGCGTTTGGCGGCAGTGCGGTGACCGCCATGGCGGCGGGCTTCCGCTCTGGCCTCGCGCGCCTCGCGCAGCAATGCAA
>JBPCWF010000236.1:0-2630 GCA_051009775.1 Hyphomicrobiales bacterium
CGGAAGCGTTGGCGGCAGCCTGCAAGGCACAGGCCGACGGCGAAACGACCTTCATCGAGGTCATTCTCAACCAGGAGCTGGGCGAGCCATTCCGCCGCGACGCCATGACGGTACCCGTCGAGGTGGCAGGGATCGATCCTGCCGACATGCGTCCGCAGCAGGGCGCTTAAGCCCGAGCGGTGACGACCGGCGAGACAGTCGAGTGCCCCCCTGAGTTGCTGGAGGCGGTGAAGGGGTTGCCGCCCCTGCGCACAGGGGTCGTCAACGCCGTCTCCGAGGTCGTGCTTCAGAGTGTCCGCGACGCGGCTCGGGCAGGGGTTATCGATCCGGTCCTGTTCGGCGATCAGCAGGCAATCGAGACCGGCGCAAAAGCGTTTGGCGCAGGCCTCGCAGGCGTGGAAATATTCGCCGCCGGCGGCGAGAAGGAAGCCGCGGAACTGGCGGCGCATGCCGCCGGGCGGGGCGAGATCGACGCGCTCATGAAAGGGCATGTCCACACCGACATTTTCATGCGTGCAGCACTCGACCGCGACGCCGGGCTCAGAACCGGACGCCGGCTCGCCCATGTCTTTTCAATGACCGTGCCCGGCCGGGCCGGCAATCTCCTTATTTCCGATGCCGCGCTCAATACCCATCCTGATCTTGAGACCAAGAAGGCGATCATCGAGAATGTTATTGAACTGGCCCATGCCATGGGGGCGGAGAGGCCACGCATCGCGCTTCTTTCCGCAACCGAGGAGCCGACCGAGGCAATACCGTCAAGTATGGAGGCCGCGGAGCTTGAACGCTGGGCCTCGACAAATGTTGCCGCTGCCGATGTGCAGGGGCCCCTGGCGCTCGACCTCGCGGTCTCCGACGAGGCTGCCCGCATCAAGGGCGTGACGGGAGCAGTAGTCGGGCGCGCCGACGCGCTGGTTGTGCCTGACATCGTCACCGGAAATGCGCTGTTCAAGATGATGGTGCAATTCATGAATGCCTGTGCCGCCGGGATTGTGCTGGGGGCAAAGGTGCCGATCCTGCTGACCAGCCGCTCCGATCCGCCAGCGGCAAGGCTGGCGTCGGCAGCGCTCGCGGTGCTCGTCAACCACCGGGCGGGCGGTTCGGCAGGCTAGCTCTCAACCTCGGCCGCAGCCAGCGTGTCTTGCGCACGGTAGAGCCCGATAACTGCAGCCGCTGTCACATCCTCGACCATGGCGCCGCGCGACAGATCGCAGATCGGCTTTCTGAACCCCTGCAGGATCGGGCCGACCGCCCGTGCCCCGGCCATATACTGGGTGAGCTTGTAGCCGATATTGCCGGAATCCAGATCGGGGAAAACAAGCACATTGGCACGGCCGGCAACGTCGCTTTCTTCCTTAAGCTTGGCAGCGGCGACCGCCGGGGTGAGCGCGGTATCGGCCTGAAATTCACCATCGATCAACAGCTTCGGCGCGCGCGCACGGGCGAGTGCCAGCGCCTCTGTCACCTTGTCGATGCGCGGATGGGAGGCGCTGCCCCTGGTGGAAAAGGACAGCATGGCCACGCGGGGCGGTTCGGGAAGAAGCTGCGCCGCGCTCGACGCCGACGCGAGCGCGATATCGGCGAGCTCGGCCGCTGAAGGGTCAACGTTGAAGCCGCAATCAGCGAAGATAAAACTCTTCGGCCCCTGGCCGAGAAAGTTCGGCACCACCATGAAGAAGAAGCTCGAGGGCGTTTCGATGCCACTCACCAGACCGACGGTCATCATGCCGGCTTCGATCACCCGTCGCGTGGGTGTAGACACGCCTGCGACCAGGGTGTTGGCGTCGCCTGCCGCCGTCATCATGCCCGCGAAATAGAGCGGCCGGCGCACCAGCCGGTCGGCCATCGCTTCGCTCATCCGGTCGCGCTCGCCGGCAATGGTTTGCGCGAAGGAGGCAGTTGCCGGGTCGCTCTCCGGGTCGCGCAGATCGATGCCAGCAAGCGAGACGCTCGCCTCGGCTGCTGCCGCCTTTATCGCCGCCGCCTCGCCCACCAGGACGACGCGCGCCAAATCGTCGTCAGCCAACCGGCGCGCCGCACGCAATATGCGTTCGTCCGTTCCTTCCGGCAGAACGACCGTTCCGCCGCGGCCCTTCGCGTGTTCGGCAAATCTGTCAAGACTATCCACCAGCGGTGCTCCGGGTTGCTGTTATTTCGTAACGTGTACGCGAATGAGTGACTTTTCGAAACGTCCTGAATTGCATCCGTGCTTGTCTGGCCGCGTGTGCAGCGCACCGGCCGTAGCGGCTGACCGGATTTCAGGAAGTGGTGAATTTATTGATCTAACGTCCGGAGCTGGGCTGGCCTTTTTGCCCCTTATTCTCCGTCGGGTCCGGCACAACCTCCGGCAACCGGGTCGCCTGATGATGCACTATACGCCACGTCCCGCCCTCATTCATGAAGATGTTGGTTGCAATCATGCGAATCGCGACCAGGTCTTCCTCACAGATAACCATCGCCATTTTGCCTGACAGGATGACGCGGGCGCCCACCGGGCGGATATCCGCCATCTCGGCGCCATTCAGGATTGTGGCCCATGAACGCATCACCGCGTCGCGGCCCTTGATGCCCTGCCAGTTGGGGTGAAAAACAGCGACTTCGCGCGCGGTCGACCACAGCGCATCCATTGC
>JBPCWF010000237.1:0-7821 GCA_051009775.1 Hyphomicrobiales bacterium
GCGCGTGGGCGGCAAAGGCTTCCGCCGTTTGCCTCCGCCGGCCGAATGCGGTGACCGACGTCAGCGGGAACTCCTCTCCGAGCACGGCAAGGTGCGCCAGCGCCTGCGCGCCGCAGGCGACGAAACCGATGGATTGCGCGTCCTTCGCCGCAAACCGCCGCGCGGCGACAAGGCTCAAGGCGGCGGTCCGCATTTCGGTGATCCACGAGCCGTCCATGATGCCGCACGGCAAACCTGTCTCCGCATCGAGTAATACGATCACGCTGCCGATATGCGGCAGTCCCTTCGCAGCGTTGTCCGGCGCCAGTCCGACCACTTTGGTCGCCCCGTAAAGTGGCGCGGAGGCGCCGTGGCCGACCGCCATGATCGATTGAAACAACCTGCCGTCGGCAAGCTGCACGCCGGATTTGGGAACGTTTTCCGCAGCCCCGCCGGCGGCAGCGCGCAGGCAGTTCTCAACGGCATCGGCAAGCGCAGTGCCGGTCACGCCGAGCGTTTCGATATCGTTGCGCGAGAGGTAACGGATCACCGGCTGCGTCGCTCCCTGGAGGTGAAACCGAGCCATCATCGAGACCAATGTCCACGTGGCGGCTGTGTCTCTGCCCGCCTCCGTTCAGGTGAGTTGAAACCTTCCGCTCAAGCACTCACCGCCATTGCTTTTCTTCGTTGATCCAGGCCGATCCCGGCAATGTCCCGTCTTTCGAGAAGGCGTCGACCACGTTTTTCAGAAGCCTCGAGACGGTGTTGTCGAAACCGTGGCACGGCAGAGCCTGGCCGAACGCGATGGAGCCGGTCGAAAAGACGGCGCCGTCATTGGGTGTCGTGAAATAGACGATGTCGGCGCGAATCCGGTAGTCATAGGTGCCCAGCATGCCGGCGTGGTAGACCATCATTTCCTCACTCACCAGGATGTAGTTGTCGGAGTGCCCGCCCGACGAGGCCAGGATCCTGGCGTGCGGCGGCGTACCCTGGGTGAGGTCGTAGCGGTCCATTTCGATCCCCGCGGCACCGCCATGGGCGAGACCGAAATCACCGATGATTTCGCCCTCCACGCCGTCCATCATCCAGGACACGGTCCGGTGCCAGCTGTCCGGCATTCTCCGGAAAGCTTCCGCGGTCTCAAAGCCCTGGCTGATGAAGCCGACGCCGACCGTCTTTTGCGGTGGCCGGCCCAGTCTGCGCCAAATGCCGGACCGCTGGCCGGTGGTCTGCAGGTAATGTTCGCCGGCGCGCGCATTCCACGCGCGAATGCCCGAATCCAGTTTGCGGATTTCCATGCACCACGGCTCGTCCGGCCTGAACGCCACGTTCCAGTAGTAACCGTTTCCGCCCATGTAGATGATCCTGCCGCCCTCGGCAAGATAGTCCTCGGTCGCATCGAGCATGGTTTCGGAATAATACTCCGGATGGGTGCCGGTGATGACGCACTTGTAAGGGCGCAGCGCGTCGGCGGCCTCGCGCTCGAGGTCCTCGTCGGTCAGCACCTCGTAGTCATAGCCCATGTGTTCCAGCCAGGCGATGATCGACAGATCGGCCGGAAACGGCCAGGCGATACCCATGGTGGAAATACGGTATTTCGGCCGCATGTTGATGATCGGCCGGCGATAGGACGTGTGGCAGACCCCGGCACCGTCCGCATGCACATCATAGGTTGACGCCCCGAAATCGGGCGACTGGTACATTTCGATATCGATCTCCGACACGATCGGCGTCTGGCCCGCGATGGGCTGGGCTATTTCGGCGTCGAACGACAACCGCTCGTTGGCGTAAGCCAGGTAGCTGGCGGTCGGCACGAGAAAAGCGATCGGTGCACGCGGTTTCTTGGCCCGAACGAAGAACACGATATATTCCTCGCCCAGCCCCTTGCCCTCGCCGGCCCGCAGGCGGATGGCGTAGATACCGCTCTTCAGGTCGTCGGGCACCGTCAGTTTCGCCGATGTCTCCCACCGGCAATCGATGATCGAGTCCTCGTGAAACTCAACGCCGCCATATTCCTCCGGCGCCAGCCGGAAACAATCGTTCCGGCCCGACCAGTTCCAGCCGGTCTGGGCGCGTACAGGCCGGTTGACGCCAAGGGCATCGAGACCGTGCGGGCCGGTATCGACGACGGTGTCGCCAATACCCCGGTCGGTGTAACCCGCGGTCGTGTCCCAGATCGCCACGGCACCGTCGGCCGGTGGGTGCCCGCCGCCGCGGATTGCGTCCAGGTCTTCACGCGACAGGGCGCGACTGTAGATGGCGGGGCGGTCGATCTTGCCGTTGTAGGTCTGCGCCACGAAGTCGCCGCGCAGTTCGTGCCAGTCGCGCGAACCGGCAATGAGGAACGGCGTGTCGGCAAGATTGTTCGCGCGGAACCGCAAAGTCTCACGTACGTGAGAGCGGTAGTCTACGGGGACGACCTTGCCCCACAGGCTGTTGTAACGGTTGACGACGCCTTCCTGATAGAGCGTCGCCTGGCCGCTGCCCGCATCGAAGCTGACGGCGACAAAATACCAGATCTGCGGATGCAGCGGGATTTCAGCCGCCACATAGTCGATTTCGTCACCGTCCCCAAGCCAGAACTCCAGAATGCCGTTCTGGTTGATGCCAAGACAATATCCCTGGTTCTTGTGCCGGTGCCAGCGCCCCATGATCGCTTTGCGGCGGCCTCCGCCAAAGAGCGACGGCCAGATGAACGCGCACATGGTGATGTCGCCGTCGATCGCGAGCCGGCCCTGTTCGTCCGGCACTTCGAGGTAGGAACCGACCTGGGTGAACTGCTTCCTGACCGCCCAGGCGCCGTCGACCGGCGAGTTCACCTCCTCTTCCATGAAGCCCGGACCTTCCGGGCTCTGATCGCCGTGCAGCAGCCGCACAAGCTTGGCCTCCGCAGTCTCGGTCCCGTCGGCGGAGACGTGGAAGGTGATTTCATCGCCCGGTTTGACCGTCAGTTTGTCGGAATATCCGAACAGCTTCACTTCCGCCATGACGTGACCTCCCCTGCGCCGGTCGCGCGCTCGCGTCTGTGCCTCACGATTCCAGAAGGTCCTGGATTCGGCGCATGAAGACACCCCGGTGGGCCTCCTCGATGCTCGGGTAGATCTTGTCTTCCACCAGCCGGGGCGCGACCCCTCTGTGGCCGGAAAGGGCGACGATGCGGTATGCCTTGAACGGCTCGACAACCATCACGGCATATTTGTCGACCTGCGGCTGGCGGCGAAAATAGTTCAACAGCCGCTCCAGCGCCTCGCTGTGCTGACCCAGGGGCTTGGCGTTGAACTCCGCGATCACCTCGTCGCTGACCAGCGTCTTGAGGTACTCACGCTGCATCTTGTCGAAGCGGCGGAAATAGAGTCCGTCCTTGTCTTCTGTTTCAGTGGCTTCTTCAGGCAGCATTTCGCCTCCTTTCTCCGACCGGCTGGAGCGTGCTTCGCTCTTCTTCTTGTCACGCCAGGTGCGGAACTGCGCTTTGATTCCGAAAATGCCGTCGCGCAGGAACAGAACGACGACAAGCATGAGCCCGCCAATCAGGATGAACCGGAGCGGGCCGAGATCGAGCAGGACCCGATCGATGAACACAACGATGAGCGTGCCAACCACCGCGCCCTCCGCCCTGCCAAGTCCGCCGATCACCAGCATGGCCAGACCGAGAAGCACGGTGTCGAAGGAAAACAGATTGGGCGAGACGCCGCGGAAATGGGTCACGTAGAAGCCGCCGATGAAGCCAAGGCCTATCGAGGAAATGATGAACACGTGGATGCGGGCCAGGCGGTAGTTGACGCCGGTCGCCTCGGCGAAGGCTTCGCGCTTTTCCGGTGCCATCCTGAGCACCCGTCCGAGCCTTTTGCCGTTGACCAGCCGATAGAGCAGGAGCGCACCGATCATCAACGCGAAACACGCGTAGTAACCCAGCATGAGCTTGCTCGGTTCCGCCCAGGCCTCCGGGATGTAACTGGGCGCGCCGTAAATGCCGCCGGTGGCGGACCCGAGCTCGCGCGATTGAATGACATAGACCCGGCACAGTTCGACAACGCCGATCGTCAGCAAAGCATAGTAGAAGCCGTCGAGGCGGGTTGCCGGAATGGCGATGAGCACACCGAAGATCAGGCCGACCACACAACCGATGAAAGGCAGGATCCACCATTGCAGATCGAACTGAATGCCGAAATATGCAGAGGCGTATCCGGCCGCGCCGACGACGGCGAAACTCGCCAGCGAATAGATGCCGGCGGTTCCGATGATCAGCATCCAGCAGAGGTTGACGGCGGCGTAGATGAAGAACACGGATGTTGCCGTGAACAGAGAGCCCTGTTGGCCTTCCGGCATGAGGAACGGCCAGATGGCAAAGAGCGCCAGCCCGAGAACCCACCAGATCGGGCGCTTGTCGACGATGGTCTTTTCGCGTCTCAGGGTTTTGGGGTTGTATTCGCCGCGGATCAGGAGGGCCCTGCGCCGGGTCGGCCAATAGCGCGGGCGCGACCACAGTTTTGAGCCGTGACCCGGCCACTTGAAGTAGTAGCGCAGCCGACCAACGGGATGGGTGGGAGATTTGTAACCCGTTGTATCCCGCCAGATGGCGGTCGGGTCGCGGTGCTCGAGCGTTTCCACCTGTTCGACCGTGCCGTCGGCAGACCAGGACGTGGTCGGATCTCTCCAGGTGTTCGCCATGGCTCAGGCCTCGCGCGCGCGGTCGAGAATGCCCGCGATGCCGCGTGGCCGGAACAGCAGCACCAGGATGATCAGCAGGAACTGGGTGATCAGAACATACTGGCCGCCGAGCAGGCGGGCGGTCAGCGCCTCGTTGATGCCGAGCAGAATGGCCGCGATCACCGCGCCCTGCACGCTGCCGAGACCGCCGAGCAGCGCCACCGCCAGTCCCTTGATCATCGGGGTCACGCCGCCGAAGGGATTGACGTAGTAGGTCTGCGCCAGCAGGACGGACGCGAGGCCGCACAAGCCGCCTGTCATGGCCAGCACGTAAAACCCGGTCCTGCGCACGCCGATGGCCACGAGCGAGGCGGCGTGCGGGTTCATCATCATCGCCCGTATCTCCAGGCCGCGCCGGCTGGAGCGGATCCACAGAAGGACCAGGACCAGCAGTGCAATGGAGCAGACAGCCGTGCCGATCTTGTCGGCGCTGAGCACAACGCCCTCGAACTTGAAGCGGCCATAGCCGAAGACCGCCGGCAGGCTCTTGTTGCGCGGCCCGAAGCACCACAGCAAGGCCTGCGTGCCCAGCAGGCTGATGGCCAGGGTGGCGACCATGCCGCGCACGGTAAAATTCGGCTTGTCGTGAATCGGGATGAATGCAAGCAGGCAGACAAGGAGCCCTCCCAGGGCACCCGTCAGCACGCCGGCGGCAAGCACCACGGCGCCATGCTGGCTGATGGTCTGGGCCGCCAGCCACGCCCCGTATCCGGCCAGCGCGAAGATGAACCCGTAAGCCATATTGACCAGGCCAAGGCTCGACCAGGTAATCGACAGACCGATCGCGAGCGTGCCGTAGATGCAGGCGAGCGTTATGGCGTTGATGATGATGAAGCTCAGGTCCACGGCGGCTATATCTCCCGTTTCACCTGGTCTGTGAGCGACGCGGATGCCTCTCCCTTGAGCTTGCCGACATGCATGCCGAGAATCCGGTCGACGCGGCCTTCCAGTACGGCCACATTCTGCTCCGCGATGATCATCGAGGCCTCGCCCAGTTCGAGCGACAGGAGCGCATCGAGCACGCCTTTGCCGATCTTCGGCGCCAGCCCCAGCGACGGTTCGTCAACGAGATAGAGCTTGGCCTCGGCCATCAGTCCCCGGCCGATGGCGACCATTCTCCGCTCGCCGCCGGAAAGCCGGCCCACGGGCATGTTCAGCAGTTTTGTCAGCGGCGGAAATATGCCGAGGATCTCTTCCCTTCTCTGCCGCCGGTCGCGCCATGCCGCAGGTGTGAAGGCGCCGAGATCCAGGTGTTCCTCGACGGTGAGGCCATGAAAGATCTCGTCGCCCTGCGGGATCAGGGCGAGGCCGCGCCGCACGATCTGGTGGGTGTAGCGGCCGGGGCCCTGGCTCCTCGTTCTGCCGACCTCGACGCCGTTGAGCTTGATCGAGCCACGCTGCCATCCGGTCAATCCGGCGATGGCGAGGAACAATGTCGACTTGCCATGACCGTTCAACCCGACCAGACCGACCTTTTCCCCTGCTCTCACCACAAGGTCGAGGTCGTGAATGACCCGCATCGGACCGTAGCCGGCGGACAGTCCGGCAACGTGCAGCACTTCAGGCTTGAGGGCTTCGCCCGAAGCCAAATCTGAGGATGCGACCGCCTGTGCCATTGTGACCCCTGTCAAACTCCGCCGTTACGCCTCGGTCAGCGACCCCTCTTCGACATTCTCGAAATACGCCGCATGCACATTCGGATCGAGCAACACGTCGGTGAGGCTGCCCTCGGAGATCGTCTCGCCGGCATCCATCACCATGACCCGGTCGGCGATCGTCTCAAGCAGTTCGATGCGGTGCTCGACGATTATGACGGCGAAGTTCATCTCTTTCGACATCACGCGGATCAGATCGTCGAGTTCATCGACTTCGGAGTTGATCAGTCCGGCTGCGGGTTCGTCCATGAGAACGATCGCCGGGCGGCGCATCAGCAGGCAGGCGAGCAGCAGCTTGCGGCGGTCGAGCGTGTCGAGCTGTGACGTCGGCAGGTTTTCGTCGACATCGAGCCGGACGAGTTCGACGCCCCATTCCGCATGATGCCGCGTGAGGTAGGGCCGAAAGGCCTGCCGGGCCGCCTTCAGGGTCTGGGCCACGGTCAGCTCATCCGGCACGACCGGCGTCTGATAGGTCCGGCCCATGCCCAGCCGGGACCGCGCGTATAACGGCAGCGCCGTTATGTCGTTGCCCCTGAACCAGACCCGCCCGGATTTCGCCGGTATGCGGCCGGACAGAACCTCGAACAGACTGGTCTTGCCGGCGCCGTTCGGACCGATGATGCCAAGAACCTCGCCGGCCGATACCGCCAGCGAAATGTCGTGCAGGATCTCCCGCCCGCCCAGATCGAGATAAATGCCCTCGCACGAAAACAGAGCATCGTTCCGCCGCCCCCGGGACGCGCCGGGTGCGGCGGACGTCTGTTCTTGCGCGCGAGGCGCTACATCCATGGCCAGGGCCGCAGGGCGGATTCTTCCAGCGCGGTCGGATAGATGATCTTGTGCGCACCGTCCTGAACCTGGAAGTAGAGCTGACCCATGCCCTGTTCGAGTTTCTTGGCCTCGACCGGGCGGCCGTCGGGGGGATAGTGGGCGCACTCCTGCCATTGGTTGTTCATGTCGTAGAGGCCGCAGACCCCACGATACGGGTTGGTTCGGATCCAGGCGTTCACGTCCTTGAAGTTGTTGGGATCGCCGACGGCCTCCCAGGCGGCCTTCAGATAGTACACCGTGTCGTAGGCGTTGCCCGTGTAGACGAGGCCCATGACGCCCGGGAACCGTTTTTGGTATTTCTCGCGGAATTCGCGGCCTTTTTCGTCGGCGTAGACGCCGAGCACCGTGCTCCACACAAAGCCTTCCGCGGCCGCTCCGGCAAGTTCGAGGAACTCGGGCTGGGACGGCCCATACTGCAGATAGACCATGGCCCCCTCGAGCGGGTCGGCCTGGAACTGCTTGCAGAAAGCCGCGTACTCGGACGCGACCCAGTGATTGATCATGACCATGCCGGCGCCCGTCGCGTTGATTTCACGGATGACGGGGCTCCAGTCCTGCACCGGGAACTGGATATCGGTGGTCTTCACGACCTCGAACTTGGAATCCGGGATGGCTTCCTTCAGGGCTTTGGAAATCGTCTGGTTATAGG
>JBPCWF010000238.1:0-4022 GCA_051009775.1 Hyphomicrobiales bacterium
TTCACACGGCGACATTGTCGATCAGCCGGGTCTTGCCGAGATAGGCGCCGGCGAACAGGCGGACAGGGCTGTCGTCAAGGGCGGTGAGCGGTTCCAGATGGTGCAGGACCTGGTTGAACATCACCGCGTCGAAACTGCCGGGCTCGAACGGCAAGGCGGGCAACTTGCCGGCCCGGAACGCGATCCTGTCGTTGAGCTTCGCGCCCGCCGCCTTTGTGCGTGCCTCCGCGATCATCCGTTCGTTGAAGTCGAACGCGGTCACATGGCCGACATGGCGTGCGATCTCCAGTGCATAATTTCCGGTGCCGCATCCGGCGTCGAGAACCCGAACTGCGCCGAGCTCACCGAACCGCGACATGAGATGTCCGAGCCAGATCTCGCTGCCGACCGCGGATCGGGTCGTATCGTAGTGGTCGGCGGTCCGGTCGTAGTCTTCATACTGGCTCATGAGGGCCTGACCACCGCTTCACACGGCGACATTGTCGATCAGCCGGGTCTTGCCGAGATAGGCGCCGGCGAACAGGCGGGCAGGGCTGTCGTCAAGGGCGGTGAGCGGTTCCAGCGTTGCGGCATCGCGCAGCTCCAGATAGTCGACATCGAAGCCCGCATGGTCGAGCACCTGGACGCCCTGGTCCGTGGCGTCCGTAACGCCGGTGCCGGAGCGGATGCAGTCCGCCACGCTCATGAGCGTGGCATAGAGATGCGGCGCCATCTGGCGCTGCTGGGCATCGAGATACTGGTTGCGCGACGACATGGCGAGGCCGTCCTCCTCGCGGATGATCGGCGCGCCGATGATCTCGGTCGGGATATCCAGGTCGCGCGCCATGCGCCGGACCACCAGGAGCTGCTGGTAGTCTTTCTCGCCGAACACCGCATGGTCGCACCGGGCCTGGATCAGGAGTTTGGCGACAACGGTGGCGACGCCGCCGAAGAAATGCGGCCGCGAGGCGCCGCACAGCCCTTCCGACAGGCCACCGACCTCGACCGAGGTGGAGAAGTTCGCGGGATACATCTCATCGCCCGGCGGCATGAACACCAGATCGGTTGCGTATTCGTGTAACTTGGCCAGGTCGCCGGCCTCGTCGCGCGGATAGGTCGCGAGGTCCTCGCTCGGCGAGAACTGGGCCGGGTTGACGAATATGCTCGCGACCACCCTTTGGGCCCGTTCGCGGGCGACGTCGACCAGGGACAGATGGCCGGCGTGCAGCGCCCCCATTGTCGGCACCAGCGCCGATGTCTCTCCGTCGGCGCGCCAGGCGTCGGTGAAGCGGCGCAGATCCGCGACTGTTCTTACAACCATCGGCGACTGTGACATCTCGCCCCTGCCCATTGAGAGTTCGCCTTGGAATCTACGCCTTTTTTCGGGAATTTGGGATTCCCATATTATAATGGCAGTTGAGAGATCCGGGCCGATTGTCCAAAACACATTAACAAGGCCGGCTCACAGTTATCGCGATGGACGACAGAGACAGAAAAACGCCCGCACCGGCGGACACAACCACGCCTGCGACGGCGGAGAATTCCGATGTCGAGGCCTTCCTGCAGCATGTGCGCGCGACGCCCGCGCCGCATGCCGGCGGCGCCCGTGGCCGGCTGATCTTTGCCATGGACGCTACCATGAGCCGGCAGCCGACCTGGGACAGGGCGCAGCACATCCAGGGCGAAATGTTCGACGAGACCGCCCAGATCGGCGGGCTCGACGTGCAGCTGGTGTATTTCCGCGGCTTTGGCGAGTGCAGGGCGAGCAAATGGGTCAGCGACGCCCGGGAACTGGCGCGCGTCATGACCAAGGTCGACTGCCGCGGCGGCACGACCCAGATCGGCCGTGTGCTCAAGCACATCAAGAAGGAGGCGAACGCGCACAAGGTCAACGCGGCTGTCTATGTCGGCGATTGCATGGAGGAGAGCATCGACCGCCTGTGCAATGCGGCCGGCGAGCTCGGCCTGCTCGGCATTCCGCTGTTCATGTTCCAGGAAGGCCACGAGCCGGGCGCCGAGACCGCTTTCCGGGAAATCGCACGGCTGACGCGCGGCGCCTATTGCCGCTTCGATTCCGCTTCCGCCCAGCAGCTGCGCGACCTCCTGTCCGCCGTCGCCGTCTATGCCGCGGGCGGGCGCAAGGCGCTCGCCGATCACTCCAGGGCGAAGGGCGGCGAGGCGCAACTTCTGCTCGAACAGTTGAAGTGAGCAGCCGCGCGATATGACCTCCGCTGCAATCGTTGCCGTCGCCTTGATGCTGCTGGTCGGCACCCATCTGTTCATGAGTGCCAAGCCGGCCACCGTGGCCCTGGTCATGCGCAATGCCGGCGCCTGGTTCACCATGGCGATCGGCGGGCTGTTGATGCTGCGCGGTCAGGTGCTGTTCGGTCTGCCTTTCGTCATGCTTGGCCTGAGCATGCTCGGGCGGGGCTCGCTTCTGGGCCGGGCGCTCGGCGGCGGCGCGGGCCCGGCGAGATCGTCCGGCCAGCGTTCGCGCGTGCGCACCGCGATGCTCGAAATGGAGCTCGATCACGACACGGGCGCGATGGAAGGGGTCGTGCTGCAGGGCAAGCATGCCGGCCACGCCCTGTCGGATCTGACGCTCGATCAGCTCTTGGCGGTGTTCGGCGAGTGCGAGACGGCGGGCGATCAGAGTGCGTCACTGCTTGAGGCCTATCTCGACCGTCACCATCCGGACTGGCATGCCGAGGCGGCCGCGACAGGCTTCGACGAGCGCCAGCCTCACGCCGGCCCGTCGGCCATGAGCCGTGACGAGGCGTTCGAAATACTCGGCCTTGAAGCCGGCGCCGGCGAGGACGAGATCCGCAAGGCGCACAAGATGCTGATGAAGCGCTTCCACCCCGACCACGGCGGCTCCAGCTATCTCGCCGCCAAGATCAATCAGGCCAAGGACGTGTTGCTGCCCTAGGGTCTGTCTCCCGAAAGTGGACACCGGTTTCGGTAAAAAGGCATGCTTTAACAAAGAGCCAGGGCGATGACGCGAATCTGAGTGATCGCGACACGCTCTAGCTTGCTGGCGCCAGTGCGAAGCAGCTGATCGAGCGCTGTTTCAGGGCGCGGCAGGTCTTTTGCGCGCCGTTGCGGTCGAACCCGCCGAACCGGGCCCGGTAGATGGTCCGTTTCTTCTTGAGGAACGCCACGGTGAACGGCTTCTTTCCGCTGAGCTGCTTGAAGCCCATCTGCTGCATCGAGGCCAAGCGCTGTTTGGCATCGTTCTCAGAAGCATAGGCGCCGATCTGGATCGACCAGGTCGAGGGCCTGACCGCGGCCGTCTGTTGCGGCGCGGCTGGCTGTGCCGGCTGGGTCTGGTCGAGCAGGATCAGTTTGATCGGCGCGGCGAATTTCGGCGGCGGCGGCGCTGCCGGGATCGGAGGGGCCGCGGCGGTCACGATGCCCGGTGATGTGGTTTGGGTAGGGGTCGCCGTTTGCGTCGTGATCGGTTTGGGCGCCGGAATGGGCGGATGCGTCAGCAGGCTGGGCTTTGCCGTGGATTTCAGTCCGGGCGGCTTGCCGGCCGTGTTGGCGACCTTGGGCGAACTGCGTTTCGGCACCCGTTTGAACGCCCGGGTCAGCATGGATTTCATGTATTTGTTGCGCGAGCGGCCCGACTTCGCACCCATGACGACGCCAATGACATGGCGGCCGTCGCGCCTGACCGACGAGGTCAGATTGAAGCCCGAGGCGCGCGTGTAGCCGGTCTTGACCCCGTCCGTGCCCCGATAGCGTCCGAGCAGCTTGTTGTGGGTGAAGTAGGTGCGGCCTTTGTAGACGAATTTGCGGATCTTGAAATAGGGGTAGTACTGCGGAAAGTCGCGCTGGATCCTGAGCGCCAGGGTCGCCATGTCGCGCGCCGTGGTTACCTGGGCGCCGTCCGGAAGGCCGGATGCATTGCGGAACCGGGTGCGGGTCATGCCGATGTAGCGCGCCGTACGCGTCATGCGCTCGGCGAACGCCTTCTGGCTGCCACCGATGCTTTCGGCGACGACGACCGCGACGTCGTTGGCCGATTTGGTCACCAAGGC
>JBPCWF010000239.1:0-6967 GCA_051009775.1 Hyphomicrobiales bacterium
GTTCCGGGTGTTGCGTTTTTTGCCCGGGGAAGGGGTGTGTTTTTTGGCGGGTAACGGGGCTTTTTTTTTGTTCGGGGCCCCGCCGCAGCATCTGACCCTTGCCGCGCCCGATGCCTATGACCGCCTGGGCACGCTCGCCCAGATGAACCCGCCTTTGCGCGATGAGACCAACCGGGCAGGGATCTGGTGGGGACTGGAGCGCGGCGTGGTCGACGTTCTGGGCTCCGATCATGCGCCCCACACGCTCGAGGAGAAGGCCGCGGCCTATCCGAAGTCGCCCTCCGGCATGCCGGGCGTGCAGACCCTGGTGCCGGTCATGCTCGATCACGTCAATGCCGGGCGCCTCACCCTGGAGCGGTTTGTCGACCTGACGAGCCACGGGCCCGGCCGGATCTTCCAGATCGCCGGCAAGGGCCGGATCGCGGTCGGCTACGATGCCGATTTCACCGTGGTCGACCTCAAGGCCAGGCGTACCATTACCAACGGCTGGAGCGAAAGCCGCAGCGGCTGGACCCCGTTCGACGGCCATGAGGTGACCGGCTGGCCGGTCGGCACCTTCATCCGCGGCCGGCGCGTCATGTCCGACGGCGAGATCGTCGGCCCCGCCGGCGGCGAGGCCGTGCGCTTTCAGGAAGCGCTCGGCTGAGCGGCGGAACCTCTTTCTTCGTCATTCCGGCCAAGCGGCGCGAAGCGACGCGCGAGCCGGAATCCATTGGCCGTTGCCCTTAGTGTTTTTCGTTGTGCTTAGTTCCGGTCGATGCTCAAGACCCTACGTGGGTCGTGCGCGGGATCGGCCAATGGATTCCGGATCTCCGCGCTGACGCGCTCCGTCCGGAATGACGGGTGAAGATCAATCCCCGGCGACGAAGAACACCAGCGAGCCGGTCGGCGATATGCCGGCGCGGAATCCGATATAGCCGCCGGCGTCTTCCATCTCCTTGCGGTACTCCGCCGGCACCAGCAGATAGAGCTCGACTTCCTGCTCTGCCGTCAGCTTGTCGAGCGGATAGACGAAATGGTAGGGCCAGACATAGGTGTCTTCGGCGGTGCCGGTGTTGATATGGGAGAAGCCCGACGAAAACACCTTGATCATTTCCGCCATGATGTCGCGGCCGGTGCCGTCGGCGGAGGAATCGCGCCAATAGGCGATCGGATCGTCATAGTCGCCGAAGCTGACAATGGGCTTGGGATCGAAGCTTTCGATGAGCGGACGGAGCTTTTCCAGATCGCCCGAGCGCGCCGCCTGCAACAGGGCGTTACGGGTATTGAGCACCTGTGCCGGCAGGACCTCGTCGGAATAGTAGATTTCGGGCAGTGGTTCGTCCTCGTCCGCATCGAGCCGGTTCTGCTCCTTGGACGAGTTCTTGGTGGCTTCGGTATCGGATTGCGCGCGTGCGCCGTCTGACACGGCTATCGGAGCGAGCAGGGCCGCCGTCAGCAGGGTCGCCGCGATGGTGCGGCGCACGAGCTCCGTGATGTCAGTGCACTGTAACTCCATAATCCGCAACACGGACCTCGGGTAATGCCACATCTTCGGTGGTGCCGATTCTCACCGAATGAAGGGGTCCGTCAAGCTCGCGCTGCCAGAAATCGAGGAATCGGTTGAGCACCGGGTAGTTGGGCGCCTTGTCGAGGCCTTGCCAGATATAGCTTTGCAGCACATGCGGACGTTCCGGCAGAGAATAGAAAATCTCCGCCGTCGTCATTTCAAAACCTTCCAGCCACTCGCCGAAGGCGCTCTCGAATTCGCTCATCGCTCGGTCTCCAAGCCGGTTCGCAGCCGCAAGGCCGCGAGCTCATCCACCGATTGGCACTTCCCGCAATGCCATTTTTTGTTGTCCAACCACCAAGGCTATGACGCGGGCGTTAATAAATTCTTGCCTGTCGCCCGCGGGAGGCCGGCCGGACGGGGCCATCATGCGTTTCCTTAAGGCCGTAAACTGCTCTAAAACCGCCCGGTGGGAGAGGCGATGTACTGGCAATTGATGGTTTGGGGCGTGGTGATCGGCGTCGCGGTGGCCGCGCCCATCGGGCCGATAAACCTGATGGCGATTCGCAACACGCTCAATCACGGTTTCTGGGCGGGGCTTTTCACCGGCACGGGCGCGGTGCTGGGCGATGGCACTTTTGCGGTTTTCGCCGCCTTCGGCATCACCGCCGTGTCCGAATTCATTATCGGCTACGCGACCTGGATCCAGCTCGTCGGCGGCATCATCCTGACCGCGGTGGGCCTCAGTATCATGCTGGCGAAGCCGGCCGAGAACGGGCTCGAAGGCGAGGTGACCCGTCTGCGGCCCGGTGCGCTGGTCGCGTCGACATACGTCCTTACCATCACCAATCCGGCGACCATGATGGGCTTCATCGCAATATTCGGAGGGGTCGGGAACCTGGTCAGCAGGCCGGGCGACTATGCCGGCGCGACGGCCATGGTCACGGCCGTCATGTTCGGCAGCTTCGTCTGGTGGCTGACGGTGTCGTGGTTCGCCTCGTTGTTCCGCCGCCGCATCGCCCAGGACGGTCTGCGGCTCATCAATCTGGTGTCCGGCGCCGTGATCGTCTGTTTCGGCGTCGCGATATTCGTCAGGCTGCTATGGGCGCAGCTCGGCTGAAATGCCGGCCGGTTTACTGGGTAATGCGGTTGACCGTGAATTCGCCGTGGCGGATACGCTCGGCCAGGCCGTCGGTCAGCGTCGCCACCGCATCCTCGCCGAAGCTCGCCACCATGTCGCTCAGCGCGGCGAACATGGCCGCGCGCGCCAGGAGATCGGGCTCGATGCCGTCATAGACGGCCTCCTCCCAGGCGTCGAGAATGTAGCGCAGAGCCATCTGCTTCTGTTCGCCGAGGCTGGTTTCTTCCGGTGTACTGATTTCCGATTTCAACATGTCTCATCCCCTACAATCGCGGCCGCCGCCGAAGCTGGATTGTGAAAGTCCCTTAACTTCTGTTTTACCAATTGCCGGGCGCCGAACCACCCCCGCAGTGGATTAAGGGTTAATGTGTCCACAGTTCTGTGGCTGGCGGCTCGCGATTGCCGGCCGCGCACCCGGGACACTCCGCCCCAGCCTTCGTGGAATTGCGTTCGCCGGCCCGTCTCAGTGCAGCTCGAGCGCCCTCTGCATGCGCTTGAACCTCGGTTCCCGGCGCAGATTCGCGATATCCGGGTCTGCTTGCAGCCAGTCGGCATGGGCCCAGCCGCCCTCGATGACGCGCTCAAGCGCGTCCAGCGCGCCGTCGATCTCGCCGGCACGCGCCAGCGAATCGACAAGATAGTACTGCAGCGGATCGTCGGCCGGACTTGCGTCCCGCACCGTTTCCAACGCGCGTTCGGCGTCACCCAGCTCGACCAGGCAGCAGGCCTTGCCGCACAGCGCCCGCATGTCTCCGGGGTTGGCCTGCAAATGGGCATCGATCCGGGCCAGCGCCGCGCGCGACGCGCGGGTCGCCGACGCGCAGTCTCCACTGCCGCGATACGCCGCGGATGCGATGACGAGGGCGTGGAAGTCCTGCGGCTTGACCTGTGCCGCGCGGTCCAGCAATGCCGCCGCCGTCGCCATATCGCCGGCCGCGTACATGGCGCGGCCGAGCAGGTAGTGCGGCGAAAACCCGTTCGGCTGGTGCCGCAGCGCCGCGCCGAAGCTCCCGAGCGCGGGCGCGCGCCTGCCGCGGATGGCCAGAATGAAACCGTGCACCGCATGCGCCAGTGCAAAATCGGGTTCGAGCGATATGGCGGTCTCCGCCGCACGGAAGGCGGCTTCCAGATGGCTGCCGTGCGGTTCGTAGTAGAGATAAAGGAAGGTCAGCGTCTCGGCCAGTTCGGCAAGCCCGAGCGGCGAGGCGGGGTCGTATTCGGCCGCGGTGCGATAGGCTTCGACCGCCGCATGCATGTTGTGCTTTCCGCCACGCTCGAACAGAACGCGGCCGCGCAGGCACTCACGGTACCAGTCGAGGTCGAAGTCGCTGCGCAGACGCTCACCGGCTTCGGTACAATCGGGAGCGCAGGCCTTCGGCCGGGCGCACAGCCGGTATCCGGCCTTGTGAACCGTCTCGATGAACCTCGGGCTCCGCGCGCGGTCATCCAGCGCACGCCTGAGTTCCGCGATGGCGTGGGTCAGAACCTCTTCGCCGACAATCACATCGGCCCACACCGCGTCAAGTATCTCATCGCGCCGGATGACGTCGCCGCGCGCGCCGACCAGCGTTTGCAGCACCTGCATCGCCTTGGGCGACACCCGGATCGATAGGCCGTTGGATCGAAACTCCCGCGATCGCGGATCGACCCGCCACTCTCCTAGTTCGAACGGTTTCACCGCAACCTCCCTCGGGTTTCCCGGTTGTCCGCTCCCTCGTGCAGCTCTCATGCAACAGTTTCAGAAATAAAGTCTGTTTTCTTCAGGATTCAAGTGCGCCGGGTCTCTATTGCTCAACTCCAAGGAGACAAGGACCGGTTTTGCGCCAATCGCCAGCGCCGGTTCCAACCGCAATATCCAGGAGAAAAGGCACATGACGCTTCAACTTGGCGATCAGGCTCCCGACTTCACAGCCGAAACGACCGAGGGCACACTCAACTTTCACGACTGGATCGGCGACAGCTGGTGCGTTCTGTTCTCGCACCCGAAAGACTTCACGCCGGTCTGCACCACCGAACTCGGCTATATGGCCAAGCTGAAGCCGGAGTTCGAGAAGCGCAACTGCAGGATCGTCGGCCTCAGCGTCGACCCGGTCGATAATCACCATGCATGGGCCGAGGACATCAGGGAGACCCAGGGCCAAGCGGTGAACTATCCGATGATCGGCGACACCGACCTCAAGATCGCCAAGGCGTTCGGCATGATTCACCCGAACGTCAACGGCACCGCCGAGGGCCGCACCGCGGTCGACAACCAGACCGTGCGCTCGGTCTTCGTGATCGCGCCGGACAAGTCGATCAAGCTGATCCTGACCTATCCCATGAGCACCGGCCGCAATTTCGATGAGATCCTGCGCGCCGTCGACTCCCTGCAACTGACCGCGAAGCACAAGGTCGCGACACCGGTCAACTGGCGCAATGGCGAGGATGTCATCATCGTGCCGGCCGTGTCCGACGACGATGCCAGGCAGAAATTCCCCGACGGATGGAAATCCCCCAAACCCTACATCCGGATCGTCCCTCAACCGGCGTGAACGGTTCCTGACGCAATGGACCTGGAGCGCGGGAGGTGGTGATCCTCCCGCGCTTCGGCGTGCGTTCGTGACCTGGTGCCTGTGAAGGCGCGGTGACGGTTGGGCTGTTCGCCGGCGCCGTCCCGCCAACACTGTACGCCCGCGGGCCGCGGTGGGTATCATTCCGGCTGCGGGGACTGCTTGTGTGGTCCCGGAAGGAGATGCCGCATGGAGAGCTATGCGGACGCCTGGAAGCGATGGTTTCCGATCATCGAACGGGGCTCGGTCCCGCTCAACCGGCTCATGGTCGAGCGGGCGGAGGTCCGCGGCGCGCGACGGGTTCTGGATCTTGGCACCGGGATCGGCGAGCCTGCGCTCACCGTTGCGGACGCGCTCGGGGATGGCGGCCGGGTCGTCGCCATCGACCACGATCCCGCGATGATTGCCTTTGCCCGGGCGCGCGCAAAGGAAACAGGCGTGGCCAACATCCGGTTCGAGGTGATGTCTGCGGAAGACCTGCGGTTCCGGGCGCGCAGCTTCGATGCGGTTCTCGCCAGATGGTCCTTGATGTTCGTCGACGACCCGGCGGCGGTACTCGCGCGCCTGCACAGCCTGGTGCGCCGGGGCGGCCGGTTCGTCGCCGCCGTCTGGGGACCGCCCGGCCAGGTTCCGGCGATCAGCCTCGCGCGCCGTGTCGTGCACGAGCATCTGGGCCTCGAGCCGCCGGCGCATGGCCCGAAGACCGCTTTCGCGCTGTCCGACACCAAGGTGCTCAGATGCCAGCTGCGCGACGCCGGTTTCGGCGCGCCGGCCGGGGAGTGGGTACCGGTGGTCTACGAGTTTGCGTCGCCCGACGCCTACATCCAGTTCCGGAGCGACTGCGGCAGCCCCTTGTTTCCGGACATCGAAGGCTTGAGCGAGGCCGCGCGCACGTCGGCCCTCGATGCGGTCGCGCAGGCGCTCGAGCCACACCGGCAGCGCAGCGGTTCCATACGTCTGGTCAACTGGGCCTATTGCGTGACCGTGCGTGTCGAAGATCCCGGATAAGCCGGAAAATCCGTCTAATCCCTGTTCCGGGCCAGCCAGTTGGTCAGACGGGCGCCTTCGATCGTGTAGGTGTCGATCTTCGTATTCGCAGGCTTGGAGCAGTTGTCATAGACATCCTGCGCCTGGCGGTAGCCGCGGTTGAAGCTCGCCACCAGCCGGGTGTGTTTGATCCCCCGGGCGCCCTCGGCCCTCATCAGGACGATCATCTGCCTGCGCCAGGTCTGGTCGTCATACGCCTTGCACAATTGTTGGAGGTGGTGCATCGCGCCCAGAATCTCAGCCAGGCGCATGAGGTTCTGCTCGTAGCGCGCCGACAGCGCTGAGGATGGCGCCACCGAGCACGCCATGAACGCACACATGATCATGACGCGCACGCACCAGCGCGGCACAACCCGGCAAGAAGGTATATTCCGCATCTTCAGCCACCAGCTCCCATCCCGGCAAAGGCCGCGACGTGCTCGAAAACGTAGTAACTGATTCCCGTTCTGTCGAGCGTCAGTTCTGCTGGATCTTCTTGTCCGGGTGGAAGGCATGGAAGACGAAGGCGAAGGTGACGTCGTAGACCATGTCCTCAAGCCCTGCCTCGGTCTTGCGCCGAACCAGGATATTGCCGACGTCGCGGCCCTGCTTGATGATCGGCCCGTCGAGCGCCGAGTTCTGGCCGGCGGACCATGTCAGGACCACGTCATCCAGTTCGAGCCGGTTTTTCTCCGACAGAAGCTTGAGCGCCACCGCGTGCGGTTCGCCCTTGAGCGTGAATGCGACGACCCGCGCCATGGG
>JBPCWF010000240.1:0-7430 GCA_051009775.1 Hyphomicrobiales bacterium
GCGCCTACGACACCTATATGCGTCTGACCGTCAAGACCGAACGCCAGGAGCGTTCGGTGGCGGGTACGGTGTTTTCAGACGGCAAGCCGCGCATCATCCAGGTCAAGGGCATCAACATGGAAGCCGAACTCGGCGCCCACATGCTCTACATCACCAATGCGGACAAGCCAGGCTTCATCGGCGCGCTGGGCACGACGCTGGGCGATGCCGGGGTCAACATCGCGACCTTCCACCTCGGCCGCCAGACCGAAGGCGGCGACGCCATCGCACTGATCGAGATCGACGAGGCGATCGCGCCGGAAGTGCTCGACGCGGTCAACAGCCTGCCGCATGTGCAGCAGGCCAAACCGCTGGTGTTTTGAGACCGGTCACTCCTCCATCGGCGCGGGCGTGATCCAGCCCATCATGGCGCCGGTGGTGTCCTGAACGATTGCGACCCGCCCAACCTTGGGCACATCGAACGGCTCGCGCATCACCTGGCCGCCGGCCTCCACGACCTTGGCGACGCGCGTATCGACATTGTCGACCGCGATATGGGCGAACCAGCTCGGCGGCGTATCGAGCGGCGTTACGCCCTCCATCGACATGATGCCGCCGACCGGCTTGCCGCCGCACATGGCGACCCAGTAGGTGCCGTTGTTCATGGGGAAGGCGTCGTAGCTCCAGCCCAAGGTGTTGGCGTAGAACTCCTTCGCGGCATCCACGTTGTGGGTCATCAGTTCGTTCCAGTGAAACGCGCCGTGATCGGTCATCGTCTCGGTCTCCCTGCTGGTCGTCGCTAAATCGTGTCTCTAACGAAACCTCATGGCGAAGGTTTGTGCAATGTCCTTGACGGTCTCTTCCGGCAGTTTGCCGAGGACCACATAGACGTAACGGTCGTCGCTCCAATAGGCGATGGTCTGGCGCCAGCGGGTTTCGGTGCGCAGGCCGTGGGCCGGCTCCTGGGCCCGGGTGATGCACAGCGCAAGCGGCGTCTCGCCGCCATGAAGATAGCCGATCTGGATCAGCGGATTGTCCTTGAAGGTCAGAATGCGCGCGCCCTTGAAGTCGGCGGACGGCAGGTCGACCCGCTGCCTGGACAGATCGAGGTCGAGCGTATCCGATGCCATCGTCAGGCCGCGGGCCAGCATCATCGGGTCTGACGGCATGAGCGAGAGGGTGGTCTTGGAATAGAGCGCCATGTAGTGCGACACCGCATCGCGCAGCTGGACCGCGCCGGACGCCATCTTCGGCGGCGGCGCGGGTGCAGGTGCGGGCGCGAACAGGAAGCTCGATGAGACGCCGCCTCCGAAGGCCACGAGGACGACGACTGCCGCGGCAAGCAGGCGCATGCCCCAGGACCATGAGGTTTGGGGAGGAGACAGGTACGGGGGCGGCGCGGCCGCGGACGCGACGGTTGCATCGAGCAGCGCGCGCAAACGGGCATCGGGCGCGTCCTCGAGCATGACGGCGAAGGCCTGCGCAATGCCGTCGCCGCCGCGCTGCAGCTCATCGGCGCGCTGGCGCAGCCCGGCATCGGCGGCGAGCGCGTCGCGCACGGCATCGGTCTCCGCGCCATCCAACTGGTCATGCAGATAGGCCAGGAGCGTCGCGTCGCTCGAGCCGTTGCCGGTATGTCCGTTTCCGTCCGTCATTACGCTTTCCGGTGTTGCCGGTCCGTTGCCGGACCGGCCTCAGTTTGCGCTTCCTTCAGATGGCCGAGCGCGGTACGCGCCGCCGACAGACGGCTCATGATCGTCCCCTCCGGCACGTCCAGCACCTCGGCCGCTTCCCGGCATCTCAGGCCTTCGCCGTAGACCAGCAGCACCGCGGCGCGCTGGGGCTCCGGCAGGGCCGCCACTTCCTTTAACACCTGAGAAGCCAAAATCCTTGTTTCGATATCGCGATCGTCGCGGCTGACCAGTACCAGCTCGGCATCGACCTGGCCCTGGCCGAGGCGCACCCTGCGGGACCGCAGCTCGTTGCTCCAGATCGAATTGAGGATTCTGAAGGTCCAGCGGTCGAGCGCCGTGCCGGGTTCGAACTGGTCGCATTTCTCGATCGCCCTGAGACAGGTCGCCTGCACCAGCTCGTCGGCGCTGTCGGGGTCCCGCGACAACACCATGCCGAAGCGCCACAGCCGCGACAGCAGGGCGGGCAGACCCGCGGTAACCGCGTTTCTGTTCACGTTTTTATGATCGCCGTCCGCCATCGCCTGATCGAAGTGAACCGGGTCCGTGGATGTTATCGAACTACAGACTCTACCAGAGATTGATCATGCAGACACATCAAGGCTGTGCAGAGGCAATCCCGGCGCCGCCCGAACCGCTCGGTGAACGGATGGAAATCGTTGCCGCTATGCGTCATGATGTCGGCGGATTTGTCGCCAATGGTGGCTTCACGAGTGAGTTGGAAGAGTTGATCCCTCGAGGTGCAGATCGGGTCGCCCTGGGGAACGTGGACGGCTATAGTCGTCCATATCCGGTGCCGTTCTGCGTTGCCGCCTGGCCGTTCCGGGCACAGATGAAAGATGTGCCCGGTCGGAGAAGACAACCCGCCAAAATGGGGATTTATGCTTAAGGCTGAAACGTTTACAAACGGGGCGACATCACCGGCGGACAGCGCGATCACCGCACTTGCGGTAGCCGAACGGCACAGAACGGAGGTGAACCTGTGCGGGCTCGCGACCGCGGTGCCGGAGCACACGGTTTCCCAGGAACAGGCGAAATGTTCGGCGCGCGAGATCTTCGGCGCACGCACGCCGCTGTTCCGCGAGCTGGAGGCTGTGTTCGACAATTCGGCGATTTCCAACCGCCACATCTGCCAGCCGCTGGAATGGTTCTTCGAGTCGTCCGGTTTCTCCGAGAAGTCCAAGCTTTTCGAGGAGCACGCCATCGCGCTGGCGCGCCAGGTGTCGGAAAAGGCGCTCGGTGCGGCCGGTCTCGAACCGGCCGATATCGACGCGATCATTGTGGTCAGTTCGACCGGCGTCACGACGCCAAGCCTCGACGCGCGGCTGATGAACCAGATGCCGTTCCGCTCCGACACCCTGCGGCTTCCGATCTTCGGTCTCGGCTGCGCCGGTGGCGTGCTGGGGCTGACCCGGGCGGCGCAGATCGCCCAGTCGCGCCCCGGATCGAAATGCCTTCTGATCACACTGGAGCTGTGCTCCCTGGCGTTCAGATATGACCGCCTGACCAAAAGCAACATCGTCGCGACCGCCCTGTTCGGGGACGGGGCGGCGGCGGCCGTGCTGTCGACCGAGGGCGGCTCGGCGGACCTCGGCGTGCTCGGCGCCGGCGGTGAGCATTGCTGGCCGGACACGCTCAACGTTATGGGCTGGAAGGTCGACAGCCTTGGTCTCGACGTCATATTTCACCGGCGGATCCCCCAGATCGTCGAGCAGGATTACGGTGCAGCGCTCCATGGCTTCATGGATGGCGCCGGTCTCGCCATGACCGATGTGGCGCGGCCGTGCTGTCATCCGGGCGGCGCCAAGGTCATTGCCGCGCTCGAGGGCGTGTTCGACATGACCCATGGCGAGCTCGACGCGGAGTGGGATGTGCTGCGCCGCTTCGGCAACATGTCCGCACCAACCGTGCTGTTCGTGCTGGAGGAGCTCGTGCGCAGGGGGCACAGCGGACAGACGCTGCTGTCGTCGCTCGGGCCCGGTTTCACCGCGGCGTTCCAATCTCTGGATCTCGCCGGTCCGGCGGCTGCCTGAGGACCGGGTGCTTCTCGGCTGGGCTCATCTCCTGATCTTGGCGGTCGCGCTGCAGCGGCTGCTTGAGCTGTTATATGCGCAGCGCAACAGCCGGGCATTGATCGCGCGCGGCGGCCGCGAGGTCGGCGCGGAGCACTATCCGCTGTTCGTCGTGCTGCATCTCTCCTGGCTTGTGGCGATTGCGGCGCTGACCGCGCCGGCGCCGCCGCTCAATATATGGCTGCTCGCCGCGTTCGCGGCGTTGCAGCTTGCGCGGGTCTGGGTGATCTGGAGCCTCGGGCCCTATTGGACGACCCGGATCATCACCTTCGACGAGGAGCCCCTGGTGCGGCGCGGTCCGTACCGGATCGTGCGTCATCCGAACTATCTGATCGTGGCGTTCGAGGTGCCGGTCCTGCCGCTGGCGCTCGACCTTCCGGCTGTCGCGCTGGTGTTCGGCGCGCTCAATCTCGCGCTGCTCGCCTATCGCATCAGGATCGAGGACCAGGCCCTTGATCCGCGCCGCCGGACGATCTCGAGCGGAGCACCTCAGAACTCGCCTTGAGTGCCGAGCCCGCGCTTTATGCGGGCATCCTGGACCGTGCCGGCCTCCAACCATCGGCACCTGCGGTTCCGGTCGCAGGCGGGTAAGCCGGGCAGACGGTTGGTGCTTTGGACGCGCCGGTCGCGCCGCGCTCAAGCTTGGGAATCCGCGGCCGATGGTGTACATAAGGTTGCAGGCCCCGGTGCACTGCTCCGGGGTTTCATTTTGGGGGCATTGGGAGCATCACGCATGGCGAATGTGGTCGTGGTCGGGTCGCAATGGGGCGACGAAGGCAAGGGCAAGATTGTCGATTGGCTGTCGGAACGGGCCGATGTGGTGGTGCGTTTCCAGGGCGGCCACAACGCCGGCCATACGCTGGTAATCGACGGCAAGGTCTACAAGCTGAGCCTCTTACCGTCCGGCATTGTCAGGCCGGGCAAGCTTTCGGTGATCGGCAATGGCGTGGTGATCGATCCCTGGGCGCTCACGCAGGAGATCGAGACCCTGCATGACCAGGGCGTCGAGGTGAGCCCCGACAATCTCAGGATCGCGGAAAACGCCACTTTGATCCTGCCGCTCCACCGCGAGCTGGACGCCCTGCGCGAAGCGGCCGCCGGCGACGGCAAGATCGGCACCACAAAACGCGGCATCGGTCCGGCCTATGAGGACAAGGTCGGCCGCCGCGCGATCCGGGTCATGGACCTGCAGAACCTCAAGACCCTGCACGGCAAGATCGAGCGGCTGCTGACCCATCACAACGCGCTCCGGCGCGGTCTTGGTGAAGCTGAAGTCTCAAGCGACGAACTGCACGGCCAGCTCGCCGAGATCGCGCCCAGGATCCTGCCGTTCATGGACACGGTCTGGGCGCTGCTCGACCAGCGCCGGCGCGACGGCAGCCGTATCCTGTTCGAAGGCGCGCAGGGCACTCTGCTCGACATCGACCACGGCACCTATCCGTTCGTCACCTCGTCCAACACGGTGGCCGCCCAGGCCGCCACGGGCTGTGGCATCGGACCCGGTACGATCGGCTACGTGCTCGGCATCACCAAGGCCTACACGACCCGTGTCGGCGCCGGACCTTTCCCGACCGAGCAGGACAACGCGATCGGCGAACGGCTCGGCGAACGCGGCCACGAATTCGGCACGGTGACCGGCCGGCGGCGGCGCTGCGGCTGGTTCGACGCGGTGCTGGTGCGCCAGGCGATCAAGACCAGCGGCATTTCGGGCATCGCGCTCACCAAGCTCGACATTCTCGACGGGTTCGAGGAGCTGAAGGTCTGTATCGGCTACAAGCTCGACGGCGGCGACGTCGACCACCTGCCGTCGGCGCAAGGCGCGCAGGCCAGGGTCGAGCCGGTCTATGAGAGCTTCGAGGGCTGGACGCAGTCGACCGCCGGTGCGCGCTCGTGGAACGACCTGCCGGCCCAGGCGGTCAAATATGTTCGCCATATCGAAGAGCTGATCGAGGCTCCGGTGGCCCTTTTGTCGACATCCCCGGAGCGCGATGACACCATATTGATGACCGATCCTTTCGAGGATTGACGGAGACCTGTTCGGAGCGGAGCGGCATGCTCAAATGGATCGGCCGGGGGATTTACATCCTGCTGCTGGCGGCGCTGACGGCGCTGACACAGGTCGGCGGCGCCGTGCTCTTGATGTCGACCGTGGTGGTGTGGTCGATCTTTCCGAGCGGCCTCTTGTCGCGCTTCACCGCGTTCCTGTTCCATATCCTGGCCTTCGCCGCGCTCTATGCCTGCGTTTCGTTCCTGCTGGTGCCGGAAGTGGCGCGCACCCAGGGCCGCGTGCCGCTGCAGTGCACCGCGACCGAAGCGCGGCCCTATGGCGCGCTGTCGCCGCTGTTCTGCATTCTCAACCGCAACTATGCGGCGCCCCAGGTGGAGGCCGGGCTCGGGCACCTTGCGGCGGCGCTCGCGCGAACGCGGCCCGGCACGGTCACGAGCTATCTCGACGCCGGCTTTCCATTCCTCGACCGCTTTCCCATGCTGCCGCATATCGGCCACCGGGACGGCCTGGATCTGGATCTCGCGTTCTTCTATCAGGACGGGGCCGGCACCTATCTGCCGGGCGGGGCGCGCTCGCGCATCGGCTATGGGGCGTTCGAGCAACCGGATGCGGGCGCGGAGCAGCCCTGTGCCGATGTCAAGGAACCGCTGACGCTCAGGTGGGATCTGCCATGGCTTCAGGCCAAGCTGCCGCCCTACAGGCTCGATACCGAGCGGACCGCGGCGCTGCTCGAATGGCTCACGACCGAGGGCCCAGAGCACGGCGTTGCGGGGCTTATCGTCGAACCGCATCTGGCCACGCGCCTCGGCGTCAGCTCGGAGCTGATCCGCTTCCAGGGCTGCAGGGCGGCGCGGCACGACGACCACATCCACGTCGACTTCAAATGAAGCCAGAGCGTGTCGCGATCATTCTGCTTCGCGTCATCGCCCCAGCTCTTTGTTAAAGCATGTCTTTTCCCGAAACCGGTGCCCATTTCCGGGAGACCTGCTCCAGGCGTTCATTCGTCGGGTCCGATTTTGCCGCTGCGCAGACGTTTTACGCCGGCGCGTTTCGACTTGCTCTCAAGACGCCGTTTCCTGGCGCCGGCGCTCGGACGGGTCGGCACCCGCACCTTCGGGCGGACCGCCGCCTGCCTGATCATCTCGACAAGGCGGTCGATGGCGTCGCGGCGGTTGGCCTCCTGGGTGCGGAACCGGTTGGCGGTCATGACGATGACGCCGTCCTTGGTCAGCTTGGAGCCGGCGATCGCTTCCAGCCGCTCGCGCACCTCCGCGGGCAGGGACGGCGAGGTGCGCGCATCGAAGCGCAGCTGGACCGCGGTCGAGACCTTGTTGACGTTCTGCCCGCCGGGCCCGCCGGCGCGGATGAAGGTCAGCGCGATCTCGTCCTCGTCGATGGAAATGTCATCGGTGATTTCGATCATGCAGCCATTCTAGGCGTTTGACGCCGGCAATTCATGCGCTTCCGCATGCGTTCTTGTCATTGCGGTCTTCCCCCGTTCCGTCCCGTCACTCCCGGCCCCTCGCCAATCCCGCCCTCCATCCAATGGCTCCATCTGCTTTTTGCGGAACGGCCAATGGACCCCTCCGTTTTCACGGGGGTGACGGGAAGGGTGAAAGAATGGTGTGAAGCGGCCGTTTGATCCCGATCAACCGGGCGATCGCGCGCGCGTCCTATGGT